>CAIVGC010000473.1 GCA_903905335.1 uncultured Methylococcaceae bacterium | reverse complement strand
TTGAATAAAAACTTTTTAAGTTTAGGGATTTTTTTCTAGGCTGAATAAAAATTTTTTAAACCTAGTAAATTTTTTCTACGCTGATTAAAAACTTTTCAAACTTAGAAATTTTTTTGCTGAGTTGAATAAAAACTTTTTAAGTCTAAGGATTTTTTTTCTGGGCTGAATAAAAATTTTTAAACCTAAGAAATATTTTCTAAGCCGATTAAAAACTTTTCAAGCTTAGAAAATTTTTGCTGAGCTGAATAAAAACTTTTAAAGTCTAGGAATTTTTTTCTGGGCTGAATAAAAATTTTTTAAACCTAGGAAATATTTTCTACGCTCATTAAAAATTTTTGCTAGCTTCAAAAATTCGGTTACAAACTTAAGAGGGAACAAGTCAGGATTTTCAGCTTTTTTCGTTCGCAGCCTCTGCGCTCATTATTATATACACTCTCAATGCACGTCATTCCGGCATGGACTGCCGGAAACTAGGTTATAGGGATGTATCTAATCGAAAACGCTCAGTTTATACGAGTGACTCTATTTTTTAAAAAAATAAATAATATTATTAATCAATACGATAACAAAAAAACTAGGCAAATAATTAAAATGCAGCGGACTTTAATTAAAAATAAACTAGATATTTTCTTAAAAATTTTTTATTATCTACCTGCACCATAACCTAATCGTTATTTAATCAGAAGGCTATCATGAAAAAACCTAGAGTTAGGATCGACTTCATTCCATTGTCTATTCCAGAAAAAATCATCTTTTATCGAAATATAATTGCCAAATTAACGGGGAACCTTTTCTTTACAACACCTTATATTTCTTTGGCAGATGCCATCTTAGCCATCAATAATCTTGAAGCAGCAACTTTAGCGGCTGCTGATGGTGGTCATACAGCAAAATCAATTATGCGAGATATGGAGGACGTAGCTGATAATACTTTTCGTATATTGGCGCATTATGTTAGCCAATTAGCTGATGGGGATGTAACAAAAATTGCCAGCAGTGGCTTTAATCAAACCCAAGACAGCACGGCACAACCTAAAGCGATTTTAACGGCTAATAATGGCACACATTCTGGCGATGTGCGTTTGGTGACTAAAGCGATTAAAAAAACCGGTGTTTATAAGTGGCAATCGTCTAAAGGCCCTATACCCACTGATGAATCGGGCTGGAATGATGAAGGCATGAGTACTCAAGCGCATTATGAAATTTCTGGCTTTACACCAGGCGAGCTTGTTAACTTTCGTGTTTGTGCCTTCACAGCAGATGGCATCACGGAGTGGTGTGTGCCGGTATCAAAAATAATAACTTAAGGCTGTTTGACAGCCAAGCAAGGCGGCTACCAACTTAAGATGGGGCAGTGTGAATATATATCGTTCCCACGCAGAGCGCTCTTTGTTATACACAAATGTTAAGTAAACCGTCATACCGACCGGGAAGCAGGTATCTAGTGCCATGGATGGTAATCTGTATACATCCATGTAGCCTAGATTCCGGCAGTCCATGCCGGAATGACGATTTACCCAATACGACTCACATAGAGCCCTTATTTTTCAATTAACACGATGGCTTGCACGGCAATGCCTTCTTTACGCCCCTCAAAGCCCAGTTTTTCAGTAGTGGTTGCTTTCACATTAATACAATCAATATCAACGCTCAAGTCTTCGGCAATAATCTGACACATTGCGGCAACATGAGGCGCCATTTTAGGTGCTTGGGCAATAATCGTTATGTCAGCATTAACCAAGTGATAACCTAAATCTTGAACAATACGGTAAACATGTCGTAAAAGCACCCGACTATCGGCGCCTTTAAATTCAGGATCGGTATCTGGAAAATGCCTGCCTATATCGCCTAAAGCCGCAGCGCCTAATAATGCATCGCATAAAGCATGTAACACCACATCGCCATCCGAATGGGCTTCCAGACCTTGTTCATAATCAATCTTTACGCCACCTAAAATAATAAAGTCGCCGTCATTAAATCGGTGTACGTCGTAGCCTTGTCCTACTCTAATCATTTTGATGCTCCATATAAAATTGTGCCAATGCTAAATCTTCAGGTCGAGTAATCTTTATATTATCTGGACGACCCTCAACAATTTTCGGCTGTAAGCCTTTTAACTCTAAAGCGCTGGCTTCATCAGTAATAGCAGGATTACCTTCCGCTTCTTCTAATGCTGTTTTTAATAGCCCATAACGAAACATTTGCGGAGTTAAAGCCCGCCATATATGGCTTCTATCCAAAGTATCTACTATACAATTACCCTGTACACTTTTTAAAGTATCGTGTGAGGATAAAGCTAAAATTCCACCTACCTCATCATTTTTCAATGTCTCGATAAGATGAATGATATCCATAGCGGTGATACAGGGCCTTGCTGCATCATGTACCAACACCCAATCATCATCAGAAGCTAAAGTGCGTATCGCTTTTAATGCCGAGAGTACTGAATCCGCTCGCTCCTTACCGCCAGCAGCAGTTATAACTTTTTCATGAGTAGCAATAGCTAATTCTGGCCAATAAGGATCTTCTTCAGAAATAGCGACTGCAACCGCAGTAAAAACATCTGCATTTAACAAACGCATTAAGGTATGCTCAATGACTGTTTTATCATTGAGCTGTAAATATTGCTTGGGACGGTCAGCATTCATACGTTTGCCAACACCAGCTGCAGGCACAACGGCCCAGAATTTTATTGAATAAGTCATGTGTAAAGAAAGTTAGGTCTTCGAAATAATGTAGAGCTAAAGCGCTTAGGAAAATATGTCCCTTTAAAAATATGTATATATTTCAAGAACGCTCTAATGAACTAAAAAAGAAAAGGCGCTAGGCTAAAAGTAAAAAACCTTTTAGCCTAGCGCCTTCATCTTTTATTTATTCAAGAACCTGAAAAAATGTTTCGCCATCTCTGATCATTCCTAACTGATTTCTGGCGTGTTCTTCCAATGACTCTTGACCTTTACGTAAATCTTCTACCTCTGCATATAGAGCAGCATTCCGTTCACGCTTTTCTTCTACTTGCTTTTTAAGCTCGATAAGCTCCAGTTGATTATGCTGAATTTCTTCAATACCACCATCCGCATACCATAAGCGATATTGAAGAAGCGCTATCAGTAGTATGATAATTGAAAGCAAAATTTTCATAAATATAAGGTGCTGTAATAAGGCGCAAGAATTATTACAAGCTCACGCCCTACTTTTATTAAAGCATTCTAAATGCGCTACGACCTGCGTATCTAGCTAAGCTACCTAACTCTTCTTCAATTTTCATTAAGCGGTTGTATTTAGCAACACGATCAGAACGACTTAATGAACCCGTTTTAATTTGGCCAGTACCCGTAGCTACGGCTAAATCAGCAATCGTCACATCTTCAGTTTCACCTGAGCGATGCGACATAACAGCGGTATAAGACGCTTTATGAGCCATATCAATCGCAGCAAACGTTTCAGTCAAAGTACCAATTTGGTTTACTTTAATTAAGATTGAGTTTGCGATATCTCTTTCTATACCTTTTTGTAAAATTTTAGGATTAGTTACAAATAGATCATCACCGACTAATTGAATGCGGTTACCTAACTTTTCAGTAATTAATTTCCAGCCATCCCAATCATTTTCGTCAAAACCATCTTCAATGCTGATAATTGGGTAACGATCAACCCAATCCACAAAGAAATCTGCCATTTGTGCAGAGCTGTAAGTTTTACTTTCAGAGGCTAGATCATAGATCCCATCATGATAGTATTCAGAAGCTGCAGCATCTAAACCTAAATAAATATCAACACCTGGCTTGTAACCAGCTTGCTCTATTGCTTGTAAGATAACGCTAATCGCTTCTTCATTTGAAGAAAGATTTGGCGCAAAACCACCTTCATCACCAACTGTAGTTGCTAAGCCTTTGGCTTTTAATACTTTGCTTAAGCTATGAAATACTTCTGCTCCATAACGAATCGCTTCACGGAAAGAGGGTGCGCCTACAGGCAAAATCATAAACTCTTGTAGATCAACACTGTTGTCAGCATGTGATCCGCCGTTGATGATATTCATCATGGGTACTGGCAAAATAAATTCACCAGACTTGTTCAAATGACGATACAACGGCTGACCCGCTTCTTTTGATGCTGCATGTGCAGCAGCCATAGAAACAGCCAATATAGCATTTGCACCTAAACGAGCTTTCGTATCAGTGCCATCCAATGCGATCATCGCTTTATCCAAAGCTTCTTGATCATTAACATCCAAACCGATAACTACATCACGAATTTCAGTTTTAACATTGTTAATAGCATTCAATACGCCTTTACCCAAGTAGCGAGATTTATCACCATCACGTAATTCGATAGCTTCGCGCTCACCTGTTGAAGCGCCAGATGGCACCATAGCACTACCAACAACACCTGAAGCCAAAACAACATCGGCTTCCAAAGTTGGGTTGCCGCGTGAATCTAAAACTTCTCTTGCACGAATATCTATAATTGCAGCCATTTTTTTTCCTATAATGTAGTTTCTATCAGGGGTTGTGCTTTTACAGCCCTGTCGATGGTTAATAAAACTTCTAATAATTCTTGCATACGGTGTAATGGCCATGAATTCGGCCCATCACTTTTTGCTTCCGCTGGATTAGGGTGAGTTTCCATAAATAAACCAGCAATACCAACAGCAACCGCAGCTCTTGCTAACACGGGTACAAATTCACGCTGCCCACCTGAGCTGGTACCTTGGCCACCGGGTAATTGTACTGAATGTGTGGCATCAAATACTACAGGGCAATCGGTATCTCTCATCACCGCTAAGGAACGCATATCGGAAACTAGGTTGTTATATCCGAAAGAAACACCGCGCTCACAGACCATGATATCCTGATTACCGGTCGCTTTGGCTTTATTAGTCACATGGACCATATCCCAAGGCGCCAAAAATTGACCTTTTTTAATATTAACAGGGATGCCTTGCGAGGCAACTTGTTGAATAAAATTGGTTTGTCTGCATAAAAAAGCCGGTGTTTGCATGACATCAACCACACTAGCAACTTCTGCTAAGGGCGTATCTTCGTGTACATCCGTTAAAACGGGGACGCCGATTTGCTTTTTAACCTTTTCAAGTATCTCTAAGCCTTTTTCTACGCCCAAACCTCTGAAGCTTTCATGTGATGAGCGATTAGCTTTATCAAACGATGATTTGTATATAAACGGAATGTTGAGCGCTGTTGTTAATTCTTTAAGGTAGCCTGCGGTATCTAGCGCTAATTGCTCGCTTTCTATGACACAAGGGCCAGCAATTAAAAAAAACGGCTGATCTAAACCAACTTCAAAACCACATAATTTCATTAAGATTCTCTTATAATTTAAACAGTAAGTGCGTCCAGTGCTGTCTTTGCCTTAATAGCTTTCTTATCGAAGCAAAGATCATTAATTTGTTTTTTTATGCTTTGTTGCTGCAGCAACAAAGCCAGAAAACAACGGATGTCCTTTACGTGGCGTTGATGTAAATTCAGGGTGGAACTGACACGCTAAAAACCAAGGATGATCAGCTAATTCAATAACTTCAACTAATCGACCATCTATAGACTTACCAGAAAAAGTCATACCGGCTTTTTCCAGCCTTTCAATGTATTGGCTATTAAACTCATAGCGATGACGATGTCGCTCAGTAATAACATCTTTTTGATACATTGAAAAAGCCAAGGAATCTGTTTGTAAACGACACTGCTGAGCCCCTAAACGCATAGAGCCTCCTAAATCGGAGTTTTCATCACGCGTTTCTAGCTCACCGCTTTCAGCCATCCATTCAGTAATCAAACCTATTACCGGATGCGGAGATTTAGGCAAGAACTCTGTACTATGTGCACCTTCCAATCCAGCAACATCACGAGCAAACTCAATCACAGCTACTTGCATGCCTAAACAAATACCTAAATAAGGAATTTTATTTTCCCTAGCGAAACGTACCGTAGCGATTTTTCCCTCGATACCACGCTCACCAAAACCGCCGGGTACTAAAATCGCATCGACATTTTTAAGTCTTGCAACGCCCTCATCTTCGATGGTTTCAGAATCAATATAGTTAATATGCACTTTCGTACGGGTATGAATACCCGCATGAATTAAAGCTTCATTCAGTGATTTATAAGCATCTGAGTGATCTACATATTTACCAACTATAGCAATAGTAACTTCTTTAACAGGACTGGTTAATGCCTCAACTACCGACTTCCATTCAGTTAAATCTGCAGGTGGCACATCCAATCTCAATCTGTTAACAACAATATCATCCAAGCCTTGTTCATGCAGCAATAACGGTATGCGATAAATAGAATCCGCATCGACTGCAGAAATAACTGCTTTTTCCTCAACATTGGTAAATAGAGCAATTTTACGACGTTCAGCGACTGGAATTGGTCGCTCTGAACGACAAATCAAAATATCAGGCTGTATACCAATGGAGCGTAATTCTTTTACAGAGTGCTGAGTTGGTTTAGTTTTAATTTCACCGGCAGAACGAATATAGGGGACTAACGTTAAATGAATAAACAAGGCTCTCTCGCTACCTAATTCAAAACGCATTTGTCGAATAGCTTCCAGAAACGGCAATGATTCAATATCACCAACCGTACCACCTACCTCAATCAAGGTAACGTCCATACCTTCCGAACTGAGATAAACTCTACGTTTTATTTCATCCGTAATATGAGGAATAACTTGAACAGTCGCCCCCAAATACTCACCTTTACGCTCTCTGCGTAAAACGCTGTCATAAACCTGACCCGCCGTGAAATTATTCTTTTTGGCCATAGTCGTTTTAAGAAAACGCTCATAATGACCTAAATCAAGATCAGTCTCTGCGCCATCTTCAGTAACAAATACTTCTCCATGCTGAAAAGGACTCATGGTGCCTGGATCAAGATTTATATAAGGATCCAATTTTGTCATGGTCACCTTGAGACCGCGAGCCTCAAGTATAGCGGCAAGCGACGATGCAGCAATGCCTTTTCCTAGCGATGAAACAACACCACCGGTAATGAATATGTATTTTGTCATCGTGATTCCTTGCTGGTCTAAAACCGCCCCTCTATCGGGGATTACTAAAATTTAACGGCACCAAAATAGTGCCGAACTATCCTCTGAAACAACCTATCCGTAAGCTAGGGGATTATTGCTCACGCCACTTTCTGTGGAATATTTTATTAAATTAAAATCACATAGACGCTAATTAAAATTAGAAATTAGGAAACAACTGAGGGTAGTCCAAATAAAACTTGTCCATTTTAATCGACAATACACTTATCGTCATTGTCTTTATTCATATAAAAGCAGAAAGCGGTCATGTTCAACACACTTAAAACTCCCTAGGGACGTATTGCATACGCCCCTAGGGTCATCATCACAATGTTATCGTTCTTGCGAGGAAATGATATTTTTTCTTGTGTAGATACCTATGCTTTTTACAAACAGAGGAATTAGATATTATTTGGCTACCATCTTAAGACGGGACAAGTGGCGGTGTAGGTTGGGCTGCATGCTTTTCGCAACCCAACTTATTCTCGGCATCAATGTTGGGTTAACGATAGAGCCGTTAGCCCAACCTACCGCAACATCTACGCAATCGTTTTGTCCGATGTTAAGTGGGTAGCCTATTATTTCACGTTCATTCCTAAGCCAAACAAAGCACCTAAAGTTCAAATAACAACACAATATATTATTAAAAAAAAGCCTACTGACATCCAGTAGGCTTTTCTCCGGAACACAAAATAATATCTAATTAGATTTATCTTAACTATCCACAAGTGATTAACTTAACGTTAATAATTGTATGAGTCTTAGTTTTTAGACTGATCAACAATTTGATTAGCTTTAATCCAAGGCATCATGCTACGCAATTTAGCACCAACCACTTCTATAGGATGTTCTGCATTCAAGCGTCTTCTTGCAGTCATTTCTGGATAGTTAGTCAATCCTTCAAGGATAAACTTTTTAGCGTATTGACCGTTTTGGATGTTCTGTAAAGCTTCACGCATTGCATAACGACTTTCTTCGTTGATGACTTTAGGTCCTGTTACATATTCGCCATACTCAGCATTATTAGAAATAGAGTAATTCATGTTAGCGATACCGCCTTCAAACATTAAATCAACAATCAATTTTAATTCATGTAAGCATTCAAAATAGGCCATTTCTGGAGCATAACCTGCTTCAACTAAGGTTTCAAAACCCATTTTTACCAGTTCAACTGCACCGCCACATAAAACAGCTTGTTCACCAAATAAATCAGTTTCACACTCATCACGGAAAGTCGTTTCAATAATACCTGAACGTCCACCACCAATAGCAGAGGCATAAGCCAAACACAATGCTTTAGCAGTACCAGAGGCATCTTGATGAACAGCGATTAAGTCAGGAACACCACCACCGCGAACAAATTCAGAACGTACTGTGTGACCTGGCGCTTTTGGCGCAATCATGATGACATCTAAATCAGCTCTAGGCACAACTTGGTTAAATAAAATAGCAAAGCCATGTGCGAAAGCTAAAGCCGCGCCTTTTTTAATGTTAGGTTCAATTTCATCTTTGTACAAAGCTGATTGAAACTCATCAGGTGTCAAAATCATAACAACATCTGCACTAGCAACTGCTTTTGCTACATCCTGAACGACTAAGCCATGCGCTTCTGCTTTAGCAACGGAAGCTGATCCTGCACGTAAACCGACCACAACATCAACGCCAGATTCTTTTAAATTAAGGGCATGCGCATGTCCTTGTGAACCGTAACCAATAATAGCAACTTTCTTAGCTTTGATGATAGAGAGGTCTGCGTCTTTGTCGTAATAAACTTGCATGATTTTTCCTGTTTTCTAGGTGTAAATAAGAGATAAAAAATAAATGGTATAAAAACTTAAGACTTATAAATGTAAGCCTTTATCGCCTCGGGTAATCCCAGTTGACCCTGAGCGCACTACTTCAATAATACTATCTGAATCTATAGCCGCTACAAAAGCGTCCAACTTTTCTGAAGGGCCAGTCATTTCAACAATATAGGTAGTTGGCGTAACATCAATAATTTTGCCACGAAAAATATTGGCTATACTTCTAATTTCATCACGCAACTCTCCGGTGGCTTTTATTTTAACCATCATAAGTTCACGTTCAATATGAGAAGATTCCGCTAAATCAATAAGTCTAACTACATCAATCAATTTATTTAGTTGCTTGGTGATTTGCTCGATAACTTCGTCACTACCTCGTGTCACTAGAGTCATTCTAGATAAACTAGGGTCTTCAGTCGCGGCAACAGTCAATGATTCAATATTATAACCACGCGCGGAAAATAAACCGGCTACCCGTGATAAAGCGCCGGATTCATTTTCAATTAGAATAGAAATAATATGTCTCATTATGCTAATTCTCTATCTGTTGTAGTGCCTAGAGCAACACGCAACTTCATATCATGATGACCTTTACCAGCCTCAATCATTGGGTAAACATTTTCTGTTCTGTCAGTCATAATATCTAAGAATACGGTGCGATCCTTCATACTAAAGGCAGACTCTAAAGCAGGTCTAACTTCTTCAGGCTTATCAATACGTATACCGACATGACCATAAGCTTCAGCCAATTTAACAAAGTCAGGAATAGTGTCCATATAGGAATGCGAATATCGACATTCGTAAGAAAACTCCTGCCATTGTCTAACCATACCCATATAACGATTATTCAGGTTAACTATTTTAATAGGCGTTTTGTATTGCAAGGCTGTTGATAATTCTTGTATGCACATTTGAATACTAGCTTCACCAGTAACACAAGCAACATCAGCATCAGGATGGGCTAATTTAACACCAATAGCCGCAGGCAAACCAAAGCCCATCGTTCCTAATCCACCTGAATTAATCCAACGACGTGGCTTATCAAAAGGATAATATTGTGCTGCCCACATTTGATGTTGACCTACATCTGAAGTCACGTAAGCATTGCCTTTGGTCACTTCATATAATTGCTCAATAACATATTGAGGCTTAATTAAAGGGCTATTGCGATCAAATTGTAAACAATCAACTGCTTGCCATTGTGCAATCTGCTGCCACCAAAGCTCCAAGGCTTTTTTATTAGGTTTAGTTGAGCTTTCTTTGATTAACTCAAGCATCGATTCCAAGACAGGTTTTACCTCACCAACGATTGGAATATCAACTCTAACTGTTTTTGAAATAGAAGCGGGATCAATATCAATATGAATGATCTTGGCATAAGGACAAAATAAATCTAGCTTACCTGTAACCCTATCATCAAAACGCGCCCCGATTGCAATAATGACATCACTTTCGTGCATAGCCATGTTGGCTTCATAAGTGCCGTGCATACCCAGCATGCCGATATTTTGTTTATCAGTTGCGGGATAAGCTCCTAAACCCATTAAAGTATTAGTAATCGGATAGCCTAGTGCACGAGTAAACTCAATCAACTCTTTGCTCGCCTCACCTAAAACCACGCCACCACCCGAATAAATAATGGGCTTTTTTGCGCTAAGCAACAATTCAACCGCTTTTTTAATTTGCCCTTTATGCGCAGTCACAACAGGATTGTAAGAGCGTATAGTTACTTTCTTAGGGTATTTATACGGTACTTTAATATGAGGAGCAGTAATATCTTTAGGCACATCAATTACAACAGGGCCAGGACGACCTGTAGTTGCTACATAAAAAGCTTTTTTAATAGTCTCTGCTAATTTAGTAACATCTTTGACCAAAAAATTATGCTTTACGCAGGGACGTGTAATACCGATCATATCAACTTCTTGAAAAGCATCACTACCAATAACAGGCAATGAAACTTGACCAGAAATAATAACCATGGGTATTGAATCCATATAAGCAGTCGCAATACCTGTAACTGCATTAGTAGCGCCTGGGCCAGAAGTCACTAAAACCACTCCGGGTTTTCCAGTTGAGCGAGCATAGCCATCAGCGGCGTGGGTAGCTCCTTGTTCATGACGCACTAAGACATGTTTAATATCTTCTTGCTGATAAAGAGCGTCATATAAATGCAACACAGCCCCACCAGGGTAACCAAAAATATATTCTACACCCTCGTCTATAAGACTCTGAACCAGGATTTGTGCACCACTTAGCTCCACGCTAATACCTCAATAAACATGATAATTATCGATTTAAATCGATTAGATTTGGTTTTATAGTCAAGCATAATCACTTGTTTTAAAAACACTTAAGATGACTAGCTTATAATTTCTTGTCTTTTTAAAACAATATAAAAGCGCATATTCTACAAGATTCTTAATGAAATTGTAATGATCTCTGTTAATTTCACCAACGAACCAGTCCACTTCTACGAAGAACTTATTTATTTTTTGACTAGGACAGAATGAACTTACGCTCACTAAATCGATGAATAAGCTTCCTAAATCAAATAAAAGAAGCTTAGCTAACAGTATTTTGAAAGATCTAAAATCACTACCTATACGAAGTACACTTTAATTCATATATAAATCAGTCACAAAACTTTAGTCTTGTGCCTTTATTATCACGCTGAGAAAGATGATCCACAACCACAAGTCGTTGTAGCATTAGGATTACGGATAACAAACTGCGCCCCAGACACATCTTCTTTATAATCTACTTCAGCACCCGCTAAATATTGGATACTCATAGAGTCTATCAATACCGTAACACCACCATTTTCTACACGAGTATCATCTTCATTAACTTCTTCATCAAAGGTGAAGCCGTATTGAAAGCCAGAACAGCCGCCGCCAGAGACATAAACGCGCAATTTTAAATTATCGTTACCTTCTTCGATAATCAATTCGCTTACTTTAGCAGCAGCACTATCTGTAAAAATAATTGGATTAGCCATAATTTAATAACATTAGTTAATTTTAAAGTAAATCAATTATGACTATACCTAGCGTTATAGTCAAGAATCATGGATACAGAGCAACAAGCTTCAAACCCATGTCTTCTTTCAAACCAAATATCAGATTCATATTTTGTACGGCTTGTCCGGCAGCACCTTTAACCAAATTATCAATCACTGACAAAACGACGATGGTTTTTCCACCTTGTGGCTGATGTATGGAAATCTGGCACTGATTACTGCCTCGTACATTACGCGTATCAGGATGCGAGCCTCGAGGCAAAACCTCCACAAACGGCTCATTGCTATAACGTTGTTCGTATAAAGTTTGAATATCGGCCAATATCGCTCCAGAGAGCTGTCCGTACAAAGTAGCATGAATGCCTCGTATCATCGGCGTCAAGTGAGGTACGAACGTCAATCCCACTGATTGCTTAGCCGCTAATGTTAATTCTTGTTTAATCTCCGGCAAATGCCTATGACCACTCACCGCATAGGCTTTAAAGCTTTCACCTGTTTCACTCATCAAAGATGACAATTCAGCTTTGCGACCTGCGCCACTGACACCGGACTTAACATCAGCAATTAAATGATCGACATTAATCAAATTATTTTCCAGCAACGGCAAAAAGCCTAATTGCACTGCCGTTGGATAACAACCTGGGCAAGCGATTAAATTCGCCTGCTTTATGGCCTTACGATTAACTTCTGGCAAGCCATAAACTGCTTCAGCCAATAAGTCGGGGCAAGCATGCTCCATCCCGTACCAATGACTCCATTCCTTTGCATCTTTAAATCTAAAGTCCGCCGATAAATCAATGACCTTAATGCCTAGGGCCAGTAATTGTTCAGCCATTAACATAGCGGTACCATTGGGCGTAGCAAAAAACACCACATCACATTGCTTTAAACTTTCGATATTAGGCTCACAAAAAACCACATCGCAATAACCACGTAAACTGGGATACACCGCATCCACTCGCACCCCTGTATCTGCACGAGAAGTAACTACCTCCACTTCAACTTGTGCATGCAAAACTAAAATTCTTAATAACTCAACGCCTGTATAACCAGTTCCGCCCACAATACCTGCACGAATCATCTGCTTTGCCCTACCTATTGTTTATAAAAATAATCCCAGCCTATAATAACCGCATCAACCCATTTATAGAACCAAACTTATGCAAGTACCTACCACTATGCTCGCTATTGAAATAGTCGCTGGGGCTTTAAAACTAACCGAACGAGCCGTCCCCAAACCTGATTTTAATCAAGTTCTTATTAAAGTAACTGCTGCAGGTGTTAATCGCCCGGATGTCATGCAGCGCAAAGGTTTATATCCAGCACCTCAAGGCGCATCTGACATCCCGGGCTTAGAAATCTCTGGCATTATCGTAGCATTGGGCTCTTGCACATCTACATCACCATTCAAGCTAGGCGATCCTGTTTGTGCGCTGGTCAGTGGTGGTGGCTATGCGGGTTATTGCTTGGCGTCTGTATTACATTGTTTACCCATTCCAACCGGATTATCCTTAACAGAGGCTGCCGCACTACCAGAGACTTTTTTCACAGTCTGGAGTAATGTATTTGATCGCGCCCAATTGCAAAACGGTGAAACGCTTTTGGTACATGGCGGCAGCAGTGGCATAGGTACGACTGCCATACAACTAGCCAAAGCCTTCGCTGCAAAGATCATTATTACCGCAGGCTCTAAAATTAAATGCGAGCGTTGTTTAGAGCTAGGCGCAGATGCCGCCATTAACTATAAAGAACAAGATTTTGTTTTAGAGGTAAACCGATTAACCAACAAACTAGGCGTCAATGTCATACTCGACATGATCGGTGGTGATTATTTACCACGCAACCTACAATGCATGGCAGACGACGCTAGACTAGTGCAAATTGCCATCCAAAACGGCGCAAAAGCAAACATTAATTTACTGCCTATTATGCTAAAACGTCTCACCATTTCAGGTTCAACCTTAAGGGCTAGAGACGATCTATTTAAAGCTCATATTGCCAAAAAGCTACAACAACACGCCTGGCCATTATTGGCTAACGGCACCATCAAACCCATTATTCATGCTCGCTTTGCCCTCAATGAAGCCAGCAAAGCTCACGAACTGATGGAAAGCAGCCTTCATATAGGCAAAATATTATTAGAGATCTCCTCACTATGACTTACACCACACTTATCTCTGCCAACTTACTTCATCAAAACCTCAGCAACCCTAACTGGATTATTATTGATTGCCGTTTTTCCTTAGCCAATTACGATGCAGGTGCTTATGCTTACCGCCACGACCATATTCCTAATGCACGTTATGCCCACTTAAACAAAGACTTATCAGCGAATCCGACAGAAATAACCGGCAGACACCCTCTACCCGACTTTAAGTTACTAACAAAGAAACTAGGCGCATGGGGCATTAATAACCAGACCCA
>CAIVGC010000472.1 GCA_903905335.1 uncultured Methylococcaceae bacterium | reverse complement strand
GCGCATTTACATGATTTGGATCAGCGTGAGTTGGCCAAAAATAACAAGAAATAAGTCTAAAAATACGGGAATAGTTGAAACATGTTAGATATACAAATGTTAAGAAATGATTTAGATGCAGTGGTAGCCCAGTTAAAAGCCCGCGGTTTTGACTTTGATGCCATCAGTTTTAGCACGTTGGAACAAGAGCGCAAAGCTGTGCAAACGCGCACCCAAGAGCTACAAGCTAAGCGTAATAATAGTTCTAAACAAATTGGCTTTGCCAAATCTAAAGGCGAAGATGTCAGTGTAATTATGGCTGAAGTGGCGGGCTTAGGTGAGCAATTGAAAGCCGATGAGCAGCGCTTAGTTGAACTGCAAACTGAGCTACAAAACCTATTGTTAAATGTGCCTAACTTGGCACATGCCAGTGTTCCTGCCGGTAAATCTGAGGCGGATAATGAAGAAGTGCGTAAGGTTGGAACACCACGTATTTTTGATTTTGAGATTAAGGATCATACAGATGTTGGTACACCGTTAGGTCTAGATTTTGAAGCAGGCATTAAGCTTTCTGGTGCACGGTTTACCTTAATGCGTGGGCAAATTGCTAAGCTGCATCGTGCCCTAGCCCAATTTATGCTTGATACGCAGACCGAGTTGCATGGCTACGAGGAGTGCTACACACCTTATTTGGTTAACGCAGAAACGCTACGTGGTACTGGTCAATTACCCAAGTTTGAAGAAGATCTTTTTTCGCTAGCGCATAACGATAGCAAGTTATATTTGATTCCGACCTCTGAAGTGACGCTTACTAATACCGTGCGCGATGAGATTGTAGCACTGGAAAATTTGCCAATTAAGCTTACGGCGCATACGCCATGCTTTCGTTCTGAGGCTGGCTCTTATGGCCGCGACACTAAGGGTATGATTCGTCAGCACCAGTTTGATAAAGTGGAAATGGTGCAGATTGTGCACCCAGATACCAGTTACGATGTGTTGGAAGAGATGGTCAGCCATGCTGAGCATATTTTAAAATCCTTGGACCTACCTTATCGTGTGGTGTCTTTATGTTGTGGTGATATGGGCTTTGGCGCTGCTAAAACGTATGATTTAGAAGTATGGTTGCCAGCACAGAATACTTACCGTGAAATTTCATCCATCTCTAATTGCGAGGCTTTCCAGGCACGTCGTTTACAGGCGCGCTTTAGAACTGCCGCAGGTAAAACAGAGTTCGTTCATACCCTTAATGGATCAGGTTTAGCCGTCGGCCGCACTTTAGTGGCAGTGCTAGAGAATTATCAAAATGCTGATGGTAGCGTAACTGTGCCAGAGGTATTGCGCCCTTATATGCGCGGTTTGACAGTAATTCCACTCCCAGTCAAATAATCCAGCGCTTAGGCCTTATATTCTGATTGTTAAATCCCAGCAATCTTAAAGAAATTAAATCCTGGATTATGGCTAGGTTGGTAGCGCTCTAAAATGCGTTGATAACTACGAATAGACTCGACAAAAATGACTGGGGCGCCACCGCTGGCGTAGCCATATTTGGCTGTACTGTAGTACTCAGGATTGTTGAGCATAACGAGTGTTTTCTTGATATCGTTCCAACTGTCTGGATTGAGCTTCATGCGCTGAGCCAGCACGCGCGCATCTTCCAAATGTGCGTAGCCTATATTGTAAGCAGCTAATGCCATATAGGTGCGGTCAGGCTCTGGGATGCGATCGGGTATGGTGTCTATCATTTTAACTAAGTATTTAGCGCCAGCAGGGATGCTTTGTTTGGGGTCCAGCCGGTCGGTTACGCCCATAAGGTCTGCTGTGCTATCAGTGAGCATCATTAAGCCACGTACATTAGTCGGTGAAGTGCTAAAGGTATTCCAATGTGACTCACGATAACTTAATGCCGCCAATAG
>CAIVGC010000471.1 GCA_903905335.1 uncultured Methylococcaceae bacterium | reverse complement strand
ATCTTAGGCAAAGGTCATGCTGATTATGTAGGCAATGACTTTAGGTTAGAAGACGATAAATTAGTACTAATCACTGGTCCTAACAGTGGTGGCAAAACCGCCTTTTGTAAGACCATTAGCCAGATTCAATTACTCGCGCAAATCGGTTGTTTTGTACCTGCAACTGCTGCGACCTTAACGGTTGCTGACAGAATTTTTTATCAAGTCTCTGAAGTGAGTCATTTAAACGATGGAGAAGGTCGCTTTGGTACCGAATTAAAGCGCACCAAAGATATTTTTCTAGCCACTAGCCCTAAAAGTTTAGTCATCTTAGATGAGCTTTCCGAAGGTACGACCTTTGAAGAAAAGATGGAATCTTCAACCAATGTACTTAATGGTTTTTACCGTAAAGGGAATAGCACTATTTTAATTACTCACAATCATCAACTGGTTGATCATTTTGCAGATTTACGCATAGGTTTAGCTAAGCAAGTTGAGTTTGCTGATGAAGCACCGACTTATAAATTAATTGACGGTATATCTCGCGTCAGTCACGCTGATCGTGTTGCTAAAAAGATCGGCTTTTCAAAAGAAGACATTGAACACTATTTAACGGATACAAAATGACATTAGGCACTCCATTAAGCGGCAATGCGACCAAAGCTCTATTATTAGGCAGCGGTGAATTAGGTAAAGAGCTGGCTATTTCTCTGCAACGCTATGGCGTAGAAGTGATTGCAGTAGACCGTTATGAAAATGCCCCCGCTCATCAAGTCGCTCATCGTAGTTATGTGATTGATATGACCGATGCCGAGGCTGTCAAAAAGCTAATTGCTCTTGAACAACCGCATTTTATTATCCCTGAAATTGAAGCGATTGCCACCACAGCACTCGCTGAAATTGAAGCCGAAGGTTTGTGCACTGTAGTACCCAATGCCAGAGCTATTCAATTAACCATGAATAGAGAAGGCATACGCACCTTGGTGGCTCAACAGTTAAAGCTGCCGACTTCGGACTATGCTTTTGCACAAAGTTTTGAGGAATTACAAGCTGCAGTCGATGCTGGCATCGGTTATCCGTGCTTTATTAAGCCGACTATGTCATCATCCGGCAAAGGCCAATCCATGGTCAAAACTGCTGAGCAACTTAAAGCAGCATGGGCTTACGCTAAATCTAGCGGTAGAGTGGATACTGGTAAAGTGATCGTTGAAGCCAAGATTGATTTTGATTTTGAAATTACCTTGCTCACAGTCCGCGCCTTAGATGCCAATCAAGTAATACAAACCTATTTTTGTGCGCCTATCGGACATCGCCAAGAAAACGGTGATTATAGAGAAAGCTGGCAACCACAGGTCATGAGCGCAGCTTCTTTAGCCTTATCTCAAGACATTGCTTTTAAAGTAACGCAAGAAATTGGCGGACTAGGTTTGTTTGGCGTGGAGTTATTTATCCAAGGCGATAAGGTATGGTTTAGTGAAGTCAGTCCTAGACCGCATGACACGGGCATGGTTACTATGGTCACCCAGAAACAAAATGAATTTGAATTACACGCTAGAGCTATTTTAGGCTTACCAGTGAATACTGATTTTCAACAAGCAGGGGCAAGTGCGGTTATTTTAGGCGGCGTTGATGCTAGGGGCGTTAGTTATGAGGGCTTAGCGCAAGCTCTCACAGTACCTAATAGCGAAATAAGATTATTCGGTAAACCCGAAGCCTTTACCCATCGTCGCATGGGGGTCGCTTTAGCCAGCGCTGACAGCATTGAGGAAGCTAGAAACAATGCAATTGAAGCGGCAAGTTATGTAATGGTTAAAGTATAAGCCTATAAATGTAGGTTGGGCTAACGGCTCTATCGTTAACCCAACATTAAAGCTCCGACATGGACTACCGGAATCTAGGTCACATGAATGTATAAAGATTTCCATCCATGGCACTGGATACCGGCTTACTTTGATGGTGCGTATAGCGGAGCGCACGGCTTATCCGGCCTAAGTGTTAACTCAACTTACAATGATGTTATGTGATGCCTGCTTAAAAGACTCAACTACGCTAATCAACAAGGTGTAAAAGTAATGAAAATTGTCGTTATGCTAGCTGTGTTATTAAGCTCTACTCAAGTAGCAGCGGATATTTATAAGTTTGTCGATACTGATGGTCGTATTTACTATACGGATGAACCTCGTAATAAACTCTATAAGTGCATCATTAAAACACCGCCACCGCCGCCACCCGGTCAATTTTCTTTTAAATATGACGCCATCAAAAGCCATCCCTTTACAGGGAGTAATAAAAAGAAATTTGCAGATCTCATAGAACAAGCCGCTTATAAACATCAAGTTGATGCCAAATTAGTTCATGCGGTGATTCAAACAGAATCGGCTTACAATGCCGATGCACAATCGCCTAAAGGCGCAGTCGGGCTTATGCAATTAATGCCCGATACTGCCAAACGCTTTGGTGTTATCGACCGCAATGATCCAGATCAAAATGTTGATGGTGGCATTCGCTATTTAAAACATTTAATTGCTTTATTCAATCCCAATATAGACCTTGCACTTGCTGCCTATAATGCTGGTGAAAATGCTGTTATGCGTAATAACAATACGATTCCACCCTACCCTGAAACTCAGAACTACGTCAAACAGGTATTAGCCTTATATCGCCAATAAGCAGCTATGACCCAGTAAATGGGTCAACCCAGATTATAATCAGCTTTTAACGCCTAAATATTAAGACTGATGTTATGCAGTAACGTCTTTTGATTCTCGTTTGCCGCGCCGAGCACCGCAGGTTTTGTTGGGATTAGCCCGAAGGGGCGCGGCATGGATGCCGCGCGTCGGTAGGAGGGCAGGAAGCCCTCTCTACCGACCCCCGACAAAACCGAGGAGCGCAGGAAGCAGCGGCAATCGAGCCGCCT
>CAIVGC010000470.1 GCA_903905335.1 uncultured Methylococcaceae bacterium | reverse complement strand
TACCTACAATATATTCTGGATCAACACCGTAAATCGTACTGGCTTTTTGAATAGCCTCAGCATTATTACGCCAGAACTCCACACCATTATTAATATGCGCTTCCGTTAAAAACTTATCGCGATAACGTGTCCAACTACCCAGACTCGGTTTAGTAGGTCCAGTGCTAGGTGCAGGGCTTTCCAGACGTATCACTGAATCCAAGCGATTAGCCTGTGAAAACAAACCATTTAAATAGCTTAAGGAAAAACCTTGCTTATGCACCATACGCGAAATAAAATTCTGCAACGCAATAGAATTAGCATAAGTGCCAGTTAATTGTTTTGCTGCATAATCATGACCATTAGATGCTTTAGCTAAATTAGGTGATGGTTGACTTTCAACTGCCGGAACTGAAGTTTGCGGAATATCATTCGATGCTGGTTCAAGTGCAATTTTTTCTGGGCTACTGACACACCCTGTGAGCATAGCAATCATAACTAACTTAACAAAACGCTTAACGACTAAACTACTCATATTACTTATACTCTTGGTTGCTACTTTTAAATAAAATCTCAGTCTGTTCTTGAAAACTGGCAAAATAATTAGCATTCATTAAAATGTATACCAATTAAAGGCTGCATTTTATCGCAATATGATTTCATTTGCGTTTTTTCGGTAATTAAAACTAATGACTATCTTTCAACACTGGCTCACTGATGCCATTAAAACGCATTGCGAACTTTTACAAAGGCTCTAGAATTAACAAAACAAACTTTAGATCAGCACTTTTTATTAGTCGCGCCCGTATTACTCGGTTGTTGAAAATATAAGCGGCATTCTTTTTATGGACTTTGTTTTTCTAAGTATCAATTGAAAATAGAGGAAGCTATGCTTTCTCCTAAATCACATTATCTAAAAAATGCCATAACATCTTGTAACTGCATAGCTTGACCGCTCAACTCTTCCGCTGTGGCCGCTAGTTGTTCAGAACCCGAAGCATTTTGTTGCGCCGCTTTATCCAGCTGACCTATCGCATCACTAATTTGGCCTATGCCTAGTGCTTGTTCTTCTGAAGACGCTGTAATTTCTTCGATTAAATTAGCTGTTTTTTGGATATTGGGTACCATTTTTTCCAGCATATTGCCTGCGTCTTCAGCGATTTTAACGCTGTTTTTAGCTAGTGTATTAATCTCTTGTGCAGTCACGCGACTACTTTCAGCTAACTTTCTTACTTCTGCGGCGACGACGGTAAAGCCTTTGCCGTGCTCACCGGCGCGTGCGGCTTCAATGGCAGCATTGAGTGAGAGCAGGTTAGTTTTATAAGCTATATCTTCAATTAAGCTAATCTTATTGGCAATTTCTTTCATCGCATCTACTGTGCGTTTTACGATAATTCCGCCATTCGCCGCTTCTTTGGCGGCTGTTGTTGCTATGATGTTGGTTATTTTGGCATTATCAGCATTTTGTTTAACCGATGCGCTTAACTGTTCGATTGCGGCGGTAGTCTCTTCTACCCCTGACGCTTGTTCAGTGGCGCTTTGACTGATAGATTGCGCGGTTGCGCTGATTTCCTGAGAGGCGCTGCTTAAGGCGTCGGTATTGGCGCGTACATGCTGTACAACGGTGCTAAGTTGTTGCTGCATGCTAGACATAGATGCCATCAAGCTGTCACTGTCACCTTGTTTAATTGTGATGTCATTATCCAAGCTACCTGCTGCAATGTTTCTGACTAGATTAACAACTTCATCCGGTTCCGCGCCCAATTGGCGTAAAATACCTTTACCAATAAAATGGGTTAATACTACAGTGGTTAAGATAGAGAAGACAGCCAGTATGAAGAAAAATATTTCCACTTGATGGCTATTATTTTTAATTTGAGTCATCGCATCAAGTAGATCATTAGAAAGCTTATCTTCAACAACCTTAATAAGATCCATTTTTTCGGTTGCTGTTTTAAACCAATAAAGCGGGTCAATGCCCAGCTTAGACTCATCGCCTTTATCGATGGCTACTTTCTCTATCCGAGCTACTTCATCAACAGCTGTTCCTGATACTTTGGTGTTATAAAATTCTTTTTGCGGGTCTAAGGCATAGCCAAAAAACAGATCGGTATAGACATCCTGAGCAGAAAGGTTTTTCAAAAAACGAATTCGGGTATCGGGTGTCAATTGATCAGCGACAAACACCGTTGCCAGCAAGGCTCGTTCCATACCAGCACGCTCTTTCGCATTGAGCAAGCTTGAATAAGAAGATGCCAGACGGGAAATTGCGCTATGACTACTGAGTGAAGATGTCTGAGCTGGAATATCCAGAAAGGAAGCTATCGTTTTAGTGTAATAGCTGCTGGCTTGTAGTCCTTCCATACCAAAAGTGTTGATGCTCTCACGTTTAGTAGGTAGTTCTTTAAGATTGTCTTTTGCAACATCCAGCAGCGTTTTTAACTTTTTACTGTAGCTACTTACATCAAAGCTTTCTATAGTTGTTTGATATAGTTTAATAACTTTATCGGTTTGTGTACGTTGCGCAGGTAATTCAATCGCAAATTTGACACCTTTACTGGCGATAAAAGAAGCGCTCATGCCACGCTCCTTCTGCATTTCATGAATAAGATTACCAATCTTAACAGAAACATTAACCAGAGATTCTAGCTTAACCATTTCTTCTGAAAGTGATAGTCGCTCAACAATTCC
>CAIVGC010000469.1 GCA_903905335.1 uncultured Methylococcaceae bacterium | reverse complement strand
CGGTGGTTGTACACCAGGTTCGGCTGCTTATGCTGCTATTTCAGGCGGTAATTTTAATGTGACCGGTGTCGCTACGATAGGGGCCGGAGGTTATGCTCAGTTTACTGAATCTGGAGCGACGACCAAATCGACTATTAGTAACTTAATTGTAGGCGCGGCTGCAAGTTCGCTTTTTAACGCTAATTCTTCAGCCGCGTTAGGGTTAACCAGTCAGGGTGTAATCGATTTATCGGGAGGAGATCTACATGTTACTTATAATGCGGTTATCGGTGCTGGTGATTCCACTAGTAATGGCCCTGCAATAAGCGGGACTTTATACGGTACTAATGGCATAGTTAATCAGGTCGGTGGTAATTTCTTAATAGATGGTGGTCTCACAGTTGGTCAAGCCGGTAGCATAGTTGGTGGTCAAGGTGTTTATAATTTATCTGGAGGACTTTTAGCTGTTACGGGTAATATCGTGGTGGGTGAAAGCAGCAGTGTGGTAGGCGGAGCAGGAGTTTTTACTGAATCTAACGGCACATTAACCGCTGGCAATATGACCGTGGGTACTGGAGGTACTTTTAATTATTCTGGCGGTAGCTTTACCTTAAATTCAGGAACTGGAACTTTAGTTAATGATGGTCAAGTCACTATCAATGGTGGTGGAAGTCTTACCATCAACGCCATTGTAATCAATGGCGTTGATGGTAATTTTAATGTGTCGGGTACGACAGTTACTTATACAGGCAACTTTACTAATAATGGTGCATATAGCAGTGATCCATCAACCAATGTTTTTAATGGTTTAACTGTGGGAACAAATGGATATTTAATAGGTAGTTCAGGTGATGTATTCAAGATGCAGGGGGATTTTTATAACAACAGTACATCAGGACTATGGGCTACTTCGGCTGCTATGCTGGAGTTCACCGCATCGCCGGCGACGCATCAAATGACAACGATGGGTACTGCTTTTGGGCAATACGATTGGGGGACTTTACAAATTGATAGCGGTGCTAGACTTAACTTGATGGGTACCATGACTGTAGGTTGGCTTGATTTAATGGATGGAATTAATCAATTAACAGGTAATTTTACTATTTATTACGATGCTACCTTAAGTGGTTATTTAGGCGTCAGTGATTATTTAGTAGGTGATGGAGGAAATCTTATTGCTTACAATATTCCAAATTCTGATCCTTCAAATGTACCAGAGCCCGCTACTTGGACATTATTAGTCTTAAGCCTGTTAGCTTTGTTATTACATCGTCGGTACTCATCAATTTAAACTAAATGGTTACTCACTTAAGACGGAACAAGACAGTATTTTAAGCATTTATCGTTCGCACCCTATGTGCTCATTGTTATATGCATTCTCAAGGTACGTCATTCCGGCATGAGTTGCCGGAATCTCGACTACAGGGATGTATAAAGATGACCATCCATGGCGCTGGATACCGGCTTCCCGGCCGGTATGACGAGTTACTTTTGTATAGCCATAAGTTAATAAATACTTGGAGCTGTCCTGCCTTAAGTTGGTAGCCAACTAAATGAATAAGGAAGGCTGGTTTATCCCATCCTTATTTAACTTTAAGTTTTAGGCTTGACTATTTAAATAGTCTTCATAATTACCGTTAAAATCAACAATGCCATTCGGTGTTAATTCAATAATACGCGTGGCGAGTGATGATACAAATTCTCTATCATGGCTGACAAAAATTAAGGTACCTGGATAGTCTTCTAAGGCAGTATTTAGCGATTCAATAGACTCCATGTCCAAGTGATTGGTGGGCTCATCCATGACCATAATATTGTTCTTTTGTAAGATCAATTTACCAAATAACATGCGGCCCTGTTCACCCCCAGAAATGACTTTAACGGACTTGTTAATATCATCGGCGGTGAATAATAAGCGACCTAAGGTGCCGCGTATGGCTTGGTCATCATCGCTTTCTTTGCGCCATTGCCCCATCCATTCGATCAAGGTTAAGTTTTCCGCGAAGTCTTCAGTGTGATCTTGGGCAAAGTAACCTATTTCTGAGTTTTCAGACCATTTGACGATGCCGGCATCAGGTGCTAAGTCGCCGACCAAGGTGCGTAATAACGTCGATTTACCGATACCGTTAGGGCCAATAACAGCTACGCGTTCACCGACTGCAATCATCAGCTTTAGGTTTTGGAATAAAGGTGCCTCACCGTAGCCTTTACTTAAGTCTTCAACTTCTAAGGCTAAACGATGCAACTTTTTCGTTTGATCAAAGCGTAAGAAGGGATTAACGCGGCTAGAGGGTTTAACTTCATCCAGTTTGATTTTATCTAGTTGTTTGGCGCGTGACGTTGCTTGTTTGGCTTTAGACGCATTGGCCGAAAAGCGGCTTACGAAAGATTGCAGTTCGGCAATTTGAACTTTTTTCTTGGCGTTGCCCGATAATAGGCGGTCACGTACTTCGGTAACGGCGATCATGTAGTCGTCATAGTTACCTGGATAAACGCGCAGTTCACCGTAATCCATGTCGGCCATGTGCGTACAAACACTGTTTAAAAAATGACGGTCATGCGAGATGATAACCATCGTGCAATCACGTTGGTTGAGTATGTTTTCCAGCCAACGTATGGTGTTGATGTCCAAGTTGTTGGTTGGCTCATCCAATAACATAATGTCAGGATTCGCAAACAAGGCTTGTGCTAATAATACGCGTAATTTCCAGCCTGGGGCGACGGCGCTCATTAAGCCATTATGTTGCTCTAAGGGAATGTCCAGACCTAATAGCAATTCACTGGCACGTGATTCGGCGGTATAGCCGTTATATTCGCCGACCACCGCTTCAAGTTCTGCGGCATGCATGTAATCATCTTCGCTAGCTTCAAGGTTAGCGTAGATGGCGTCACGTTCTGACATGGCTGCCCACATTTCTGCGTGGCCCATCATGACCACATCTAATACGCGGTAGCTTTCATAAGCGAATTGATCTTGACGCAATACACCGAGGCGCTCATTAGGACTGACGCTGACATTGCCTGCAGACGGGTCTAAATCGCCGCTCAATATTTTCATGAAGGTTGATTTTCCGCAACCGTTAGCGCCTATTAGGCCGTAACGGTTGCCGTCACCAAATTTAACGGAGACGTTTTCAAACAGGGGTTTAGCCCCAAATTGCATAGTGATGTTAGCTGTAGAAATCAAGGTGTAGTTCCGAAGGGTGTGAGTAAAAAATTAGGTTTGTGAGCTGATGGTCAATGTTTGGGAAGCGTAGCAACGTTTACTGAAAGTGCATAATTATAAATCATCAGCCGTCATCTCGGCATGGATTGTCTAGATCCAGAAATCAAGGACGGTTTAAAAAATGCTATGTTCAAAATTACGGCTTAGCTTAGCCAGATTTCAGGCGTTATGTGAGCGGTGTGATGCTCATCGCTTAGCCAAAGTTGCCCATCTTGTAGGCTGATTTGTAATTGCATACTGCGCTTTATCAGCGGTGCCAGTTGGTCAGTATCTATTTTTGGTAAGTTAATGATCTTGATATTTTTAAAGCGCTCTATTTTGTTTTTAATTTGGTTCCACCATACAGTATTTCGTCCGCCATAGGTGTAGATCAAAGCCTGTTCTGCACGGTTAGATGCTTTACGGATACGTTTTTCATCGGGCATACCTACGTCAATCCAGAGCTCAATGTCATCGGTTAAACTTTTTTGCCAAATATCCGGTTCATCTTCTGAGCTTAAGCCTTTAGAAAATTGTAAGTACTCATGAGCATTAAGAATAAAGGCTATTAAGCGCACCATCATACGTTCTTCAGTTTCCGATGGATGTAGGGCAATGGTCAGGTTATGCGGAGCATAATAGCCTCTGTCCATGTCAGCAATCTGACAGTCGGCTTTATAGATGGTTGACTTAAGTGCCATGCGGGTAAGCAAATTTTTGCGTAAAGTGGAGTTTAATGCCACATAGTTTAGCACAGCCTTGCTGACTCTAAGCATTTGGCTATAGATTAAATGTGATGGGTAGTGACAATGTAATTTCCTTAGGCTTACATTTTACTAGTCTTTAAACTGCGCTCTTGTAAATTTAAGTTGATGTTAAGTATTGATAGTTGCGAAATATATAAATTAGTGACACTATGTTGGCCGTTAGCTGAAAGTCTTTTTTTTATCTTTGTTTAGCAGAGGAAATGTCCTAATGAAACCTATTATTCGTACCAGTACCTTATTATTGTTGAGTGCTATGATGACTGATGCCTTGGCTACTTGTCCATCAACAGGACAAGTTATGGGTGTTGCCACTACGCTAGGAAATACAACTGTTACTTTTAAAGCGCTAACAACTCCCGGTCAGACGGTTACTGTTAGTGGCTTGACCTTGACCGCACCTAATCCAGTAGGGAACTTACATTCAGCCGTCCAAATCGCTAGCGCTTTTGCTAGCCATCTAAATGGGGTTCAACCTGGATCTCCCTTTGGATCTACCGCATTATCAGGTTGGAAATCTGGCACGGCATCGAATGATAAGGTAACGTTTGTCTCAGTAAGTCCTAATAAAGCTGCTCTTGTTGTGTCTAGTAGTGCGACAACTACTGTCCCTAATATCACAAGCGTTGGTGCGCCAGTGAATAATGGTGTTGCTCTTAGTACTTTATTAGTGGGAAATACGGTTTGCGTAGGATCTACGGGTAATTGGCAAGCACAGGAGTGGCATCAAGGATCTTCTGGTTTAGCGAATAATTTGATTGATTTTAAACATGGTGCCGGTAGTGTGAATGATCCTACCGCACCAGTAGGATCGTGGGCTATTGATAGCACTAACAATACTGTTAGTTATACTTATCATGGCAGTACCACTCCTTATGTAGATACTGTATATGACAACGGCAATAGTACTTATACTTTTTGTGATGCAAGTGGCAATACGACAATAGCCAGTGCTATTAAGCCAGGGCAACAAGGCTGTTAAGTGATCTCAATTGCTATTGAAATACTATCGCTAAACTAATGACTGCCGCACTGATCATCATGGCCCATAATGTCGTGCGGTGATTAAGAGATATTTGCTGCCGTAATAACTTTAATTCTCGTTGCTGTGCTTGTGAGTTGGCTTGGCTTTGTGCGGCATTATCTAAGGCTTTGTACAGTAATGACGGAATTTGTGGAAATTGCTCAGCAAACTCAGGAAATTGCTTAATGATTTTATCGATTTTTGCTTTAGGGCCTAAACGCTCATGAAACCATTTTTCTAAGAAAGGTTTCGCGGTTTGCCATAAGTCTAGTTCTGGATAAAGCTGTCTGCCTAAGCCTTCAATATTTAATAGCGTTTTTTGTAATAACACCAGTTGCGGCTGTACCTGCATGTCAAAACGTTGAGCCGTTTGAAATAAGCGCAGCAATAATTGACCAAAAGAAATATCTTTGAGAGGTTTTTCAAAGATCGGTTCGCAGACGCTGCGTATGGCCGACTCAAATTCTTCTATGCGCGTCGTGCTAGGTACCCAACCTGATTCTACGTGCATTTCTGCAACTTTTCGGTAATCACGGTTAAAAAACGCCAAAAAGTTTTCTGCTAGATAACGTTGGTCAGAGAGTGATAAAGAACCGACGATACCAAAATCTACGGCGATGTATTTGTTAGGTAATTCAACGAATATATTGCCGGGATGCATGTCGGCATGAAAGAAGTTATCTCTAAACACTTGGGTGAAAAATATTTCTACGCCACGTTCTGCTAAGGATTTGAAATCAGCGCCACCGGCTTTAAGTTGTTCAATTTCACCGACGGGTATGCCATAAATGCGTTCCATGACCATGACTTTTTGGCGCGTTAAAGGCCAATGAACTTCGGGTATGTAGATTAACGGTGAGTTTTCAAAGTTGCGGCGCAATTTAGCAGCATTGGCGGCTTCTCTAACCAAATCGAGTTCATCTAAGGTAGTTTTTTCAAATTCGGCGACGACTTCCTTGGCTCGTAAGCGTTTGGCATCAGGCCAGAAGCGTTCTGCGAAACGTGCAAGTTCATACAGTAAACCGATATCTGAACGTATACGGGCTTCAATATCAGGACGTAAGACTTTAATCACGACATTCTCGCCACTATGTAATGTGGCAGTATGCACTTGGGCTACCGAGGCTGAGGCTAAGGGCGTGGCATCAAATTCTGCAAAAGCCTCGGCAATGGACATGCCTAGTTCTTTTTCAATAATATTTCGGGCAATATCGCTGCTAAAAGGCGGAACTCGGTCTTGTAGCTTTACTAACTCATCAGCAATATCATCAGGCAATAAATCTTTTCGCGTGGATAAAGCTTGGCCGAATTTGACATAAATAGGTCCTAAATCTTCCAGCGCTCGTCTAATTCTAACGCCACGCGGTTCGGTTTTTTGCTTAAGCCAATAACTGGGAGTAATAAAAGCTAAATAGCGTATAGGACGGAATAAATGCGTCTTTAAAACAATTTCGTCTAGGCCGTGAACGACTAGTACCCAGTTGATATGGATCAGGCGCAATATTATGTTAGGTCGGATCACGAGTTACCTTTAGGTGTTGGGCTTTAGTTAGATTTTTTCAGGAGAGCATTTTCTAGTCGCTCTATGCGACTTTGCAGTCTATCAAACTGCGTGCGTAATTCATCTACTTGAGAATGGAAAATAGCCACTTCTGGCTCAGAGGGTAGGTCACGTGTTTCTTCTTGTAAATATTCTGAAACATTTAGCCTGAAGCTTTCGATGCCTTCTTTACTCCATTCATGACCCGATCTAAAAAACTGACTGATATGTTGAGCTACATTGTCGCCCGTATAACGAGCAAGGTGCGGTTCAAGATTAATATTCAGCTTAGAAAATAGCGTCTGAAACTTCCGACCTAGTTGCATATCGCCTTCGATTTTTATGTCACCAGAAAAAATCGAACGCATGGGCTTTGAGCTTAAGCCCATTAAGCCAAAAGCAAATACTGAGCCGGTTAATTGCGTATCAGGTTCTTCTGAACTGAAGTCGAGTATCTGTATAGCATCAGTGCTAGGGCACAGATAGAGACTTTCATTAACCGAGGTTATTGTTACCTTGATGACTTTTCCAGCTAAAGGCGCTAAAAAAGTAGAGGCGTTGGGATCTAAGCTAAGATATTGATTGATGGCGATTTCTAATGCATTCATCAATAACGCTTTAATAGCCATATTAGATTTTATAACCTCTGTGAACAGCAACGATGCCTTGAGTCATGTTGAAGTATTCGCAGCGTTCTAGGCCTGCGTTTTCCATCATTTTTTTAAGGTCGTCTTGCTTTGGGTGCATACGAATAGATTCGGCAAGATAGCGGTAGCTGTCTTCATCTTTAGCAACGAACTTGCCAATTTTTGGCAATAATTTGAAGGAATAAAAGTCGTAGACTTTTTCAGTGACTTTATCGACAGGATGGGAAAACTCCAACACGATCACACGTCCACCTGGCTTTAATACTCTATGCATAGAGCGTAAGGCGGCATCTTTATCAGTGACATTACGCAAACCAAAAGCGATGCACACACAATCAAACGTATTATCTTCAAAAGGCAAACATTCGGCATTAACTTGGGCATAACGAATATTGCCTACCAAGCCTTTATCAATCAAACGACTACGGCCGGTACGTAACATTTCTGAATTAATGTCGGCCAAAACAACTTGGCCATCTTTGCCGACACGTTGTTCAAAAAGTATGGTTAAATCCCCTGTTCCACCGGCTAAATCTAGTACTTTTTCTCCTTTGCGCACATTGCTTAATTGTACTGCAACGCGCTTCCAAATACGGTGTATGCCCAGTGACATCAAATCATTCATGATGTCGTATTGTCCAGCAACCGAATCAAATACGCCACGCACTAAGTTAACTTTTTCATCGGTGGCAACTTGCTTGAAACCAAAATGGGTGGTGTTATCGTTTGTCATTAGTTATACCGTGTTTTAAGTGAGTCTTGACGCGGGTGTCCGGCATCATTGAGTTCGTTTAGGTAGTTAGCCCATAAGGCTTTATATTCAGCGCCTAGTTTATATAATAAATCCCAGGTGTAAATGCCACTATTATGTCCATCACTAAAAATAGGACAAATGGCATAGTTTCCTATGGGTTTAATTTCATTAATGCTGACGGCTTCTTTATCCAGTTGCAAAATTTCTTGGCCAGGCGAATGGCCTACAGCTTCTGCTGAAGGCGTGTAGACACGTAAATATTCGCAGGGTAGTTCGAAAACGCTGCCGTCATCAAAACTAACTTCAAGTATATCGGACACTTGATGCAGTTTTATTTCAGTAGGCCAGGTATTGCAAGGTGTTACAGTTAAACGCATAGGATTTAAAAAGTCAGTGAATTGGATCGGGTTAATAGCTGCATAACCCGATACCTGTCTATAAAATATAGCGACTCAAATCTTCGTCTTTAACCAGTTCGGCTAAACTTTGATTGACATAAGGCGCGTCAATAACGATAGTTTTTTCAATTAAGTCAGGGGCTTCATAGGAAATAGTTTCCAACAAGCGCTCCAACATAGTGTGTAAACGTCTGGCACCTATGTTTTCAGTGCTTTCATTCACTTCCCATGCTAATTCTGCAATACGTAGTATGCCTTCTGGCGTGAAGCTTAATGACACACCTTCGGTGGCTAATAAGGCTATATATTGTTCGGTTAAAGAGGCATTGGGTTCGGTTAAAATACGCACAAAATCATCTGCTGACAAGGCGCTGAGTTCAACTCGAATTGGAAATCGACCTTGTAACTCGGGAATCATGTCGGAAGGCTTAGCGACATGAAAGGCACCTGAGGCGATAAATAAAATATGGTCAGTTTTAATAGCGCCATATTTGGTGCTAACTGTACTACCTTCAACCAAGGG
>CAIVGC010000468.1 GCA_903905335.1 uncultured Methylococcaceae bacterium | reverse complement strand
TGACTTTTGTCTGCGCGTAATGAGCGTAATGAGCGTAAATTAAACTTAACTTTTAACCACAAAAGCAGCCATTTACAGGGGAAATAAAAAGAAAGAGTCGGCCTATAAGCCGGGTTTTGTCGAGAACAGTCATTCATCTAGGCTGTAAGTCACCCTACAGCTCAAGCAATCTACCCAGGAACCGCGCGGGCCACGCGTCTGTCCCTCTATTTGATCTTGCTCCGAGTGGGGTTTACCATGCCACTCCTGTTACCAGTTGCGCGGTGCGCTCTTACCGCACCTTTTCACCCTTACCTACCATTAATAAATTAAAGATAGGCGGTCTATTTTCTGCGGCACTTTCCGTAGGCTCACGCCTCCCAGGCGTTACCTGGCACTCTGCCCAATGGAGCCCGGACTTTCCTCCATCTTATCTTAATGATAAAACAGCGACTGCCCAGCCAACTCTTTCGCGGCCCAGTATACTGGATTAACTATAGCAACACCAATCAAATAACTTACGCATCAAATGATTCGTTAATTAAAAATTGAATCATGACTTAACTAAATTAATCAATACTAATGACTTTCTTTGCTGCAATACCTTCGATTAACTTACCAATATCACTCATTAAATTAATCAGCTAACAAAAAGTTTAATTCTGTATTCCATTGTCTTTATTCATCTCCAATGCCAACTGGTACAATATTTTTTTTCTAACTCCTGTCAGTTCGACAGCCATTGCAACAGCGGTCTTAATTGAGACTTCTTTCAACAACACTTGCAATAGTTTTTCTTGCTCAGCCGTGATAACACTGTCTTTTTTATTCTCAACAGCACCATCAACGATCACAACAAATTCACCTTTTCTCATGTTGTCATTTTGCATCACTAATTCCAGAGCCTCGCCTAAGCTGGTTTTTACAATAGTTTCATGCAGTTTTGTTAATTCTCTAGCAATAACAATTTGGCGATCTAAAGGAATTGTTTCCACCATATCTTGCAATGTAGCAAGAATTCTATGACAGGACTCATAAAATACCCATGTTTTGGTAAGCAAGACGCGCTCATTGAAAAAAGATTTTCGCGCCGATGATGTTCGAGGTAAAAATCCTTCAAATGAAAACTGAGTAACAGGTAAGCCCGCTGCAGATAAAGCTGTTATTAATGCACATGCTCCAGGTATAGGCACAACATCCAAACCAGCATCTTTAACCAACTTTACCAAGGGCATCCCTGGATCACTTAGCAGTGGCGTTCCCGCGTCTGAAACTAAGGCAATAGAGAGTCCAGAACGCAATTTATCTAATAATACTGGAGAATATTTTTCTTCATTATGCTGATGCAACGAAACCAACTTATTAGTAATACCATAATGCTGTAACAACATTTTTACATGACGAGTATCCTCTGCTGCAATCAGATCAACTTGCTTTAATGTTTCAACCGCTCGATAACTGATGTCGCCTAAATTACCTATTGGCGTAGCAACGACGTATAATTTACCAAGCTCAGTTAACATTTTAATATTCTCACCCACATAACCTCTGTATATAATGATAGCTAGCAACTGTTTGTTGTCGTATCTTATTGGAAGCTTAATTATACCAGTAACACCCTAAGTCATTATGTTTGAGATGCGTCAGCAGGAACCAGCTTGTTATTTACAGAATTAAAAACCAAAGCGATACATCTGATTCGAGGCGAAAATGCCGAAGAACAAGCTCACGCGTATCTACTTAATAAGGGACTAAAACCTTTGCATCGAAACTACCGCTGCAAACATGGCGAGCTTGATTTAATTATGACGGATCAACACGCACTTGTTATTATTGAAGTCAAATTCCGCAAAACAGACAAATATGGTAGTGCTTTAGAGTGCGTCACGCGTACCAAACAATCGCGTATAATAGCCGCAACTCAACACTACTTATCAATTCACCCAAAAGATTGTCCAATTCGCTTTGATGTTATTGCTATTTCGGGCGATAGTAATATAGAGTGGATAAAAAATGCTTTTTAAACAACTCATCGCATCATGAACTTACAAGACAGAATCATTAATCATTTCTCTGACAGCATTCAAACACAACAAGAGGCTATGTCTTCCCTTTGTGAGCTAATAGAATATGCATCGCAACAACTGGTTTCCGCCCTACTAAATGATAAAAAAATACTAACTTGCGGCAATGGTCGCTCAGCAACCAGCGCCCAATTGTTTTCTTCCGCCATGCTCAACCAATTTGAGCGCGACCGACCATCTTTGCCTGTCATCGCATTAAACACTGACTCTGCAACCATTACCGCCATAGCCAACGACTGCCACTTTGATGATATTTACGCAAAGCAACTTAGAGCATTAGGACAAAGCGGTGATATATTACTAACCTATACCGATAGCAACCATTCAGCAAACATTGCCAAAGCCATTACCACCGCTCATGATAAAGAATTATTAGTTATCGCCTTAACCGGAAATAATGGCGGCATGATTGCCCCCTTACTTCATGAAACTGATATAGAAATTCGTGTACCTTCAACCTCAAACGCACGCATTCAAGAAGTTCATGTGCTAATTACACATTGTTTGTGCGACTTGATTGACCATCAATTATTCGGCTAATACTTCAGGCTAAACCATGAGCAAAATTATTTTACTATTACTGCTATGCCAGAGCTTATTTTTGGTGGCTTGCACTAACATAACGCCCAAAGGGCCCGTAATAACAACCCAACTATTATTAGAAGAACGACGTTCGCGTGAAGTAATTCTATCGGACAGGATGATTGAAGCAGAAGCCTATTCAGAACTTAATTCAGATCATAAATTAAGAGAGTTGTGTCATGTGAACATTAATGCCTTCAATGGCACTGTTTTGATCACTGGCGAAGCGGCTAATGAAGAACTTAGTAAAAACATCATCACTATTATTCAAGGCATTTCCAACGTAAAACTAGTCCATAATAATTTAAGTATCGACTATCCCGCGGACTCAGCTACACGTAACAATGACGAATTAATCACCGAAGGTGTAAAAACAGCACTTAGTAAAATACACACTATCCCTGACTTTTATCCCTCTATGATTAAAGTCATTACAGAAAATAATGTCGTTTATCTAATGGGTCTAGTACACAGCGAAGAAGGCACTATCGCTATTAACATCACAAAACTCCAGCCGGGAATCAAAGAAATCGTTACGGTATTCGAATACATTGACTAAGCAATTTTGTTAAAACAGCAGAAACTGAGGCTAACTTTAGCTTATTCGTTTAATTGAATTTCCTTAGCCTCAAAATAATGCCAACGATTAATAATTTTACAAAATAACTCCGCAGTCTTTTCAGCATCGTATAACGCTGAATGCGCTTTTGCATTATCCCAATCTAAACCAGCCGCATGGGCAATTTTAGCCAACACGGTTTGTCGATAAGCTAAGCCACCCAAAGTCGCAGTATCGAAGGTACTGAATGGATGGAAAGGGCTACGTTTTATTTGCGTACGATGAATCGCCGCATTTAAAAAGCCAATATCAAAAGCCGGATTATGACCTACCAATATCGCCCTAGTACATTCGTTGCGCTTTACAGCCGCTTTAATAGGTTTAAAAAGTAATTCCAAGGCTTCTTTTTCATCAATAGCCATACGAAAGGGGTGGTGCGGATCTATCCCATTAAACTTAAGTGCAGCAGGATCTAGTTCTGAGTTTTTAAAAGGCACAACATGGGTAGTATAACGCTCAGTAACTTCTAGCTGATTATGACTATTAATCTCTACAATAACCGCAGCAATTTCCAGCAAGGCATTTTTTTTAGGATTAAAGCCAGCGGTTTCTATATCAACAATGACAGGTAAATAGCCTCTGAAACGCTGGGCTAAAGGAATTGCGGGGTTATCCATTATAAGGGGGTCTATCCAATGCTATCAAAATCAAAAAGTGCGTTACCTATAGAGTAACGCTAGTGGCTACTATATTACGCGATAGTGACAGAGAACACACATGAAAAAACATTGGCTCCAAAATCGTAGCTTAAGCTAAACTTATCAAGGAGTCGATTAAAGCTAGCCCTACGGTAAGTGATATGCACAAGCGTGTAACTACCCTTCCTTAGTAGTGCTGACTGTCTATTTTACCTAGTGTTGCCGTGTTTGATCGTCAACTGGCCGCTCTATCTAGCTGTCTGTCTATCGTTAAGTAGCCCTCATCGATGATTGCTAGTTATCTGGCTGCCGTGTACAGACGTCTGGCTAACACGGACAGACAACTAGCAGTCATAAAATGTGACTGGCAACGACAGCCAGACATCTAGCAGCCTTAGCCAGATAACGGTCTGTCACGCAGAGTTGTCTGGCTGCCGTTGCTAGGCGTCTGTTAAGCATTACAGAGCATGGACAAAGGGCTCAGGGCGAAGGGTTAAGCCCATCAACTTCGCGTTTAAATTAACCTGAGCCAAGTAGGTTGGGCTAACAGCTCTATCGTTAACCCAACACTTCCACATGAAGATGTTGGGTTGCGAAAAACAGGCAGCCCAAGCTACGCGATTTTCGAAACGTTAAATGTTAGAGACGGGGCCCTTTAGCCCTTAGCCCTTAGCCTTTTGCCCTTAGCCTTAATTTTCCACTTCCAAGCTAAGCATGCCCATCAAGCCATGAATAAACTCCAACTTCTGCTCGGTACTTTCAAAAGGCTGAATAAATCTAAGTTTATCGACGCCATCAAACTTATAGCGTTGAGCTTGAGTTTGTATCAGGTTAATTAATCGACCCGTATCAATATGTGGCTCTGAACTAAAGATAATACGACCACCACCAACATTAGCTTCTATTTTTCGTATACCTAGTTTTTCTGCTTGTTGTTTTAACTCAGTCACGCTAAATAAAGTTTTAACGGCGTCTGGCAATAAACCAAAACGATCTATCATTTCTACCTGTAACTCACGTAAATCTGCCGTGGTTTGGGTATTAGAAATACGCTTGTACAACACTAAACGCGCATGAATATCGGGCAGATAATCTTCTGGAATTAAGGCTGCGGTTTGTAAATCAACTTCTGCGCCTCTATCCATAGGTGTGTCGAGTTCGGGTTGTTTGCCAGACTTTAAGGCCGTCACGGCGCGTTCTAACAATTCGCTATACAAGGTAAAGCCAATTTCCTGAATCTGACCGCTTTGATCATCGCCTAGTAATTCGCCAGCACCACGTATCTCCATATCGTTAGAAGACAGCATAAAACCTGCGCCTAAATCACCTGAGCTTTCTACCGCCTGCAAGCGCTTCAGAGCATCTTTACTCATCACTGCTTTAGGCGGCACAATAAAATAAGCATAAGCCCGATGATGCGAGCGACCGACTCGACCGCGTAATTGATGCAACTGGGCTAAGCCTAATTTATCGGCTCTATCAATAATAATAGTATTGGCGCTGGGTATATCGATGCCGCTTTCAATAATGGTGGAACACAATAACAAATTAAAGCGTTGATGATAAAAGTCTAGCATGATGCGTTCTAGCTCACGCTCTGGCATTTGACCATGGGCTATTTCAATGCGCGCTTCGGGTATTAAGGCTTCTAGTTGCAAAGCCATTTTTTCCATACTTTTAACATCATTATGCAAAAAGAACACTTGGCCTCCGCGTTTAATTTCACGTAAGCACGCCTCCCTGACTTGGGCATCTATCCATTCGGTGATAAAGGTTTTAATGGCATGACGATTAGGTGGAGGACTGGCAATAATAGAAATATCTCTTAAACCTGACATAGCCATATTGAGCGTACGTGGAATCGGCGTTGCTGTCAGGGTCAGCATATCCAATTCGGCACGCATTTTTTTAAAGTGTTCTTTTTGACGTACGCCAAAACGATGTTCTTCATCTATCACCACTAAACCCAAAGCTTTAAACTTAAGCTCTTTAGATAATAAGGTATGCGTACCAATAACAATATCGACTTTGCCATCGGCCAAGTCTGTAGCGATTTCTTTTAATTGCTTGGGCGTAACAAAGCGCGACATTACTTCCACGCGGAAGGGCCAATCGGCAAAACGATCGCGAAAATTTTGATAATGCTGTTGCGCCAGCAAAGTGGTTGGTACTAATACCGCGACCTGCTTACCACCTTGTACGGCAATAAACGCGGCACGCATAGAGACTTCGGTTTTACCAAAGCCTACATCACCACAAATGACCCTGTCCATAGGCTGAGGCTTGGCCATATCTTCTAAGATAGCTTCAATGGCTGAATACTGATCAGGGGTTTCTTCAAACGGAAAGGCATCAGAAAATACTTGATAATCAATGGTATCAATATCAAACGCATGGCCTTGCTTAACAGCTCTTTTGGCATGAATTTCTAATAACTCTGCTGCAACGTCACGAATACGGGCAATCGCCTTAGTTTTAAGCTTACCCCACTGATCGCCACCCAACTTATGTAATGGCGCACTATCAGGGTCCATACCGGTATAGCGACCTATCAAATGCAATGAAGAGACAGGCACATAGAGTTTGTCGTGATTCGCATATTCCAAAGATAAAAACTCTGAAGCGATACCGCCAATTTGTAAGGTTTGTAAGCCTAAATAACGACCTACGCCATGTTCTTGATGCACGACCGGCGAACCTATGGACAACTCGTTAAGATTATTAACAATATTTTCTAGTTCACGGGCGGCAGATTGTCTGCGTCTTCGTCGTTGTTGAACT
>CAIVGC010000467.1 GCA_903905335.1 uncultured Methylococcaceae bacterium | reverse complement strand
TTAATAATAGCTTTATCATTGTCAAACTTAACTTCGACTGTCCAACAGCCATTAATAGCAACATGTGCACCAGCTGGCGTATTAGGGCACTGATCAGCACAGTCATTAACACCATCATGATCACTGTCTAAAGTTGAGCAATCAGTTGTATGAGCCTGAACAACCGGAGTAGCTACTGGAGCTGGTGCTGGGCTTTGCGCAACAACATGCTTTGGTTTAGCGCCAAACGGAACGACAAAGCCCAAATTAACAACCATGTCATTAAATTCGTTGGTACCTGGCTGTAGGTTAGCCCCCGCATTATTGTTGTAACGATAACGAACATCACTACGTAGTAGGAAGTTATCGTGCATTTCATAAGTGACACCAGCGCCTGCTTCACCAATAAAGCCAGTACCACTGTTGCCATTATGGCTAGAATTTATCGCACCTAAACCGATAACGGTGTACGGTGAAAAAGTTCCTCTTGAAATGAAGTATTGAATATCTGCTGTGCCACCGGTTACATCCCAACGACCATTTTTATTGACGCTATCAAAACCTTGATAAAAGCCTTTTAATTCGACATTAAAATGTTCATTAAGTATTTTACCCATGCCCATACCGCCGCCCCAACCACCTTCAGTGTTACGATCACCACCGGGTTGAATAAAAGAGCCAAATGGGGAAACATACCATCTTTTGTCTACGGTATCATCAGCATGAACAGGCGAAAAAAGCCCTAGGCTAGTTAATGCCATTACGGCAATAAAGTGTTTTTTGTGCATAATATTTTCCTCAAAAGAATAACGATAAAACGGTAAATATAAAATAAAGGTGTTACGGACTGAATATGATTAACAGAGATTTTTGATTACTACTGGTAGTAACTGCATGAGATTATATACTAAATGACAAGAATAAGACTTATAGAAAAAAATTGTATCGAGCAAAAGCATTAAAATTACTTTATGAAATGACTCATTAAGTCGATTAATTGTAAGCTGTCAATAAGCTAAGGGTAATTTAATAGTAAAAGTAGTTCCAATCCCAAGATTGCTTTCAACTTCACACACCCCATCATATTTTAAGATAGTATCACGCGCTTCATATACTCCAATCCCCATGCCCGCATTACCTTTTGTAGTATCAAATGGTTTAAACAAGCGCTCAGAGATAAACTTAGCATCCATGCCGACTCCATTATCTATGATTTTAATAATGGCATAATGTTCATTCTTGCTCAATATCAATTGTACTGCACCAAGATTTTCGGTGGCTTCTTGAGCATTTTGAACAAGATGACCAAGAATAGCCGTCAGTTTTTGTTTTTCAGCTAAAACCTCACATTTATCTAAGCTCATTATGTAATGTATAGTCGGTTTATGACCCTGCTGTTGCAAGATAACATCCTCGATTACTTCATTAAGATTAATCAACGTTTTAGAATCAGCTTTTAGCCAACCTTTTTTTAATTGACCCAAAATAGAGTCTATTTTACAAACCACGTTTTCTAAAGTTTCAATGGAGTCATCAATAAATTCGGGCTTATGTTTATGTTTCTCAGCATTTTTTACAATTAATGACACTTGTGCCACTAAGTTTTTTAAATCATGTACCAAAAAAGCCGAAAGTCTATTATAAGCTTCAAACTGGCGCGACCTTAATAAAGCCTCACTGGTATGACTCAGTGCCAATGCATTGGTTAACTGCATACCCACCGTTTTTAATAAATCATGATCTTCCCAAATAAGCTGTCTATTTATTTTAGCTTTAGCTAACACGACAAAGGCAACTAATTTGTTTTGTCGAAATAATGGCACAATTAAACTAATACGTTGATCTTTACCTAGCCATGGCGATAAATCAACTTCATTGTAAACATCAGGTGTATTTGCAAACTCAACAAAATCAATGATCCACTGTTTGTTTTTTATAAACTTTATTAAAGAATCGCTCGATTTAATAGGCTGCGGTGGATGCCAACTTAAGCTGAGTTCTTCGGCCAAATAGAAATCATCTTGATCATTGGTTAACCATAATGCTCCTCCAGATGTTTCCGTTAATTCCATTAATGTTTTAATAATAACGCCCGACAATTCATTAACAGAATCTATTTGTGCAATAGTTTTACTCAGTTTTATCCAAGTATCCCGATAATCATAGCGGTAGTTAAAAAAGTGCTGATTAAAATATACCTTAGCCATACACCTAACTTTACCTGATAAAAACAACAGTAATAAGATCATGATTGCTAAAAAAATAAATAATGTCTGTGCAACGCCGCCCCAGTTACCGTCATAATCTCTGATATAAAAACCAGCTAATGACATAAGTACTAAATAAGTACCGGTTCCTAATAGCACTGTCGTATGAAATAGAGCTTTTCGCGGCGCTTTATTATTGTTGCTTATATTTGTTTGTAATCGGCGTATTGAGATAACTAAGAGGGGCGCAATTAAAGCATTAAGAAAGCCTCTTGAATTCCACAGCATAAAATCTATATGCGTAAATAATAGTGACTTACTGTAAACGATAAAATCTACTCCGAACATCGCTCCCAATCCTATACATAAAAACTTGATGGTCCAATGTAAATCCAGTGTTGCATTACGATAAAGCTGCTCTACTAATATCAATCCTACAATAGCAAAAATAACATGAGCAAAAATCCGAATATCCTGACCGAGGGTTTGTTGTACCTGATAACGTAATTCATTAAAGATTTCTAGGATGAAAACAAGCCCTATTATCAAAGCTAGCACTATGCTCAACATGCTATAGCTTGATATCGTTAAACAATTCTGATCTTGCTGCTTTAAGATTAATGATCTTAACAATAAAAACCAAGCTGTGTCGCGCAAGGTCTCTAACGGCAAAGTCGCTGAGGTTAATAAAGCATCATAATAAATAGCATAGGCAATATAACCTGACCATAGCAGCGATAAAAAGATAGCCATCAGTAGGGGCTTCAATACCAAATTTTTTTTAAAGTCTCTTAAACAAAAAAGGAATAAAAACAAATTGGCTACGGAGGCTGTTAAATAACTATAATAGGCGTAATGTTCCATGAAACTCATACTGAACTCTTGAGGGTGGATGTTTTGTTGATATTGGATATTTAATTAGCTTACTTGTGTAGCATAACAAATATTATGAGCTGCCACTCAAGATTAGAACATACGAATATATAGATATCATGATGAATACAATGAATATCCCTAGGATTTCTGGTTACAGACAACTTAAGAAATTGCGAATTGCATTAGCTATTTCACAGGGCACAAAATTATTATCAGCCTTACAGCAAGAAGCAGAAGGTACTGTTTCTCATGATCAAACCAAGCGTGTTACTTATTTAACGGCCCTATTCTCTCGTATCCATCGAGAAATGTTTCAAGACTGGAAGGAACAGCCGACAGTCAGTCATCGCCCAGGCACCATGACAGATCCAGACAAACGTAAAACCTTTCGCGAAACAATAGAGCGTTTAGTTTTAGATGATGAGAATGACAATGACGACACAGCTATTTTTGATAATAACGGATTTGTCATAAAAATCGATAATATAGCAGAAAGGTTGGCAAGCTTTTATCAAAGAATGCGTGAAGTCCGGCCTTTTAGTTATGGCAATCGCTTAACGCTGGATTTTTTCATTACCATGTTAGGTAAATTACCTGCCATTAAAAGCGTTTATGAACAAGGCATAGATTTTAGGCGTATCGATACTAGCGATGCCGTCGCATTGCATAATCCTGATAGTACGCTTAGAGAAATTACCTCAGCTTTTGAGCACGCACTAGATCCTACGCGCAGTAAAAGCTTACAAAACCAAGCCAACGCTTATGGAAAATGGCCTGAAAACAAACACTTTATTTCGGGTATCCCTTTTTTATCACATACCACCGAAGACGGCATAAACTGTATAGTTGCGGTCAATGGCGGCTTAGTGCCTTTACATAATATTAAGCAAGAGCTTTTCATTGCCGGCAAGCACTTAGCTGATTATCCGTTATGCACCCTTGAAAAAATGATTGGTTATTTACCAGGCACTGAAGATATTAGAAAGTCGGGAAGTTATGAAATTGACGGCATTAGTATTAATAAAGACGGTGCGGCACCTTTATTTTGTTTAGACATTAACATGCTGACTGGGCTCCGCACACCTGCCCACACTGAATTAGTAGAATTACTAAAGCAGTGCCAAGGCCATAAAGCAACCATATTTGATTTGGTAAAAATCCCCGAACTTAAAGAACTGTTAATTAGTTCTGCTAATGATGATAGTCGTCTGGAGCGAGCCGTTGAGATTGCACATGAACGCTTAAGCAAAATTATAAATAAACTAGATATCGAAAAAGAACAACTATTTAAAGGTAAATGGCCAGTTACAAAACCGTTGTTATTTATGTCGATGGGTGGCGCAGGCGCTGGAAAAACAGCTGTTGAAGATATTGCCAAGGCTCATTGTAACGATAATTATGTCATTGCCTCTTTAGATGAGTTTCGAAAAAAGAGTGATCTTTATCAAGTACTGACAGCCGCCAGCCATCATAGTGATGATTATGTTTATGTAGAGCCCTTTGCCAATAGATTAAGAGATGCCGTCGCTGAACATGCCAAAAAGAATCATATCAACCTACTTTATGATGGCACAGGTATTCCATATCAACCGCGTTATTCAACTATTATCGAACAATTCGCAGAAGCTGGTTTTCACACGCAAATAACTGCCGTCGATGCTTTTATTGTTAAACCTAAAGATCGTGAATATGAGCTGATTCGCTCTAGTGTAATTGATAGTGTCAAAGAACGTTATGAAACCACAGGTCGAGCATTACCTTGGGTAGTGACGGTTGATAAACACATACGCGCACCTCGCTCCTTTTTTAATGCCCTAGAACATCAACAGTTAGATAAACTATCCTTATTTGCCAATGATGGTGAAAAAGATCGTCACTATTTAGTTGCCGAAAGTTTTTCATTTTCTGATCAAGAAGTTCGTAAACTGCAACAGCAGCAACTAGCAGGGACATTAAAACCTTATCTTAAATTGTTGATAAAAAACCATCAGGATTCAATTTTAAGTAATTTAGCCCAAAACGATCACACCAAACTTGACGAATTGATTAATAGAAATCCATTTTTCTCAGAAACTAACGTCGGTTTCCAAATCTATCACAGCAGCACGGGTAATCGTGTACTGGTTATATATAATGCTAGACGATTGGTGGATTTTGTCGAAAAAAGACAGTTAAATCCTAATGCCTCAGGTGTAGATGGCTTATTACATAAACCAGAATCACTAGCTTTTCATGTAGATCCTTATGCTAAAGATCCCTGGATTACAAGACTACAAGAATGACAAAAGCTTAGTAATTATAGGATAATATAGCCACTTAAATCCCATCAGTCTCATCACTCAGCCCAACACAGGATTAACGCATGTCAAACGTTAAAGTTTATGATGTAAAACCTGAGATAGTCGCATCAGCGCACATTAACGCCGAAAGCTATCGAACACTTTACAAACAGTCCGTAGAACAACCTGAGGTCTTTTGGGCTGAGCAAGCACAGCAATTTCTAACCTGGAATAAACCTTGGCATACGGTTATCAACTATGACTATCCAACTGGTTTTATTCGCTGGTTTGAAGGCGCTACGCTTAACGTTAGCGTCAACTGTATCGACAGGCATCTGGAAACGCGTGCTGAGCAAGTCGCTATAATCTGGGAAGGTGATAATCCCTCTCATGATAAAAAAATCACTTACCGTCAATTGCACGAGGACGTGTGTAAATTTGCCAATGTTCTAAAAGCTCAAGGCGTTAAAAAAGGCGATAGAGTTTGCATTTATTTACCTATGATCAGCGAGGCGGCTAGCGTGATGTTAGCTTGTACGCGTATAGGCGCGGTACATTCCGTTGTTTTTGGTGGCTTTTCTGCTGAAGCTTTAAAAGACCGACTATTAGATTCTGATTGTCATTATGTTGTTTGCGCTGATGAAGGTTATCGCGGTGGTAAAACAATTGCCATTAAAGCCAATGTCGATCTAGCTGCAGCATCTTGTCCACAGCTTAAAAAAGTCATCGTCATTAAGAATACCGGAAATCCGGTAACTTGGCATGAACAACGTGATATTTGGTATCACTTAGCTATGGATGAAGCTTCCAGTATCTGCCCCGCTGAAGAAATGGACGCTGAAGATCCCTTATTCATACTCTATACTTCAGGTTCCACGGGCAAACCTAAAGGCATATTGCATAGCACTGGCGGATATTTGTTATATGCTGCCATGACCCATAAATATGTATTCGACTACCACGATGGTGATATTTATTGGTGTACTGCCGACATAGGTTGGGTCACCGGTCATTCTTACATGATCTACGGTCCTTTATGTAACGGTGCGACGACCTTGTTATTTGAAGGCGTGCCCACTTATCCGGAAGCCGATCGATTCTGGCGCGTGATCGACAAACATCAAGTTAATATTTTTTATACCGCCCCTACCGCCATCCGTGCCTTGATGGCACAGGGCAATGACTTTGTTAGTCGCACCGATCGCAGCAGTTTACGTATACTGGGTAGCGTAGGAGAACCAATTAATCCCGAAGCCTGGGAATGGTATTACCATGTAGTAGGAAATGATCGCTGCCCCATTATGGACACTTGGTGGCAAACAGAAACCGGCGGCATTTTAATTACGCCTTTGCCCGGCGTCACACCTTTAAAACCCGGCTCAGCCACCCTGCCCTTTTTCGGCATCATACCTGAGATCATGGATCATCAAGGCCGCATCATGGAAGGTGTCGCTGAAGGTATATTGGTTATTAGCAGCCCTTGGCCTGGACAAGCACGATCACTGTATGGCGATCATCAACGCTTTGTCGAAACCTATTTTAAGAACTATCCCGGCTATTATTTTGCGGGTGATGGCGCCAACCGTGATGCTGATGGGTATTTTTGGATTACTGGGCGCGTAGATGATGTCATCAATGTTTCGGGTCATCGCATGGGTACCGCCGAAGTAGAAAGTGCCTTAGTGTTACATCCTCAGGTTGCAGAGGCGGCTGTAGTGGGTTATCCACATGACATTAAAGGCCAAGGCATATATGCCTATGTCACCTTGAATACAGGCGTAACACCTACCGAAGAACTACGCAAAGAGCTGATTGCGCTAGTAAGATCCGAAATCGGCGCCATCGCCAACCCCGATATTATTCAATGGGCTGTTGGCTTACCTAAAACACGTTCAGGCAAAATCATGCGCCGTATTCTGCGTAAAGTAGCGGCCAATGAATTAGATAACTTAGGTGATATTTCTACTTTAGCCGATCCGGCAGTGGTAGATGACATCATCAAACACCGAGCTAATAAATAGCAAACACTTAATTAACGGGGCTGGAGTGCAACTGCTTCAGCTGTTGCTAGTAAAACAGCTAAACCAGCTTTACTCCAAGTAAGCGTAGCACCCTTACATCTTTAACTGAGCGCTTACTTTATCAGTAAGCTCAATAATTTGTTGCTCAGTATATGGCTGAGCAACAAATTTACCCCAAATTGGCGCAGGCCAGGCTTTATCGGTTTGATAGCGCACAATATGATGTATATGCAATTGCGGCACCATATTACCAATCGCCGCTATATTCATCTTATCGGCCTTAAAAAGCCCCGCCATATTTTCTGCCAACAAGCAGGATTCTTCGCTCAATAGCTGGCGATCAGCGACTGTTAGCTGATAGATCTCTTTAATATCCAGCCTTTCAGGCACTAAGATAAACCAAGGAAATTGACTATCATTCATCATCAATAACTGGCATAAACTAAAGCGACCGATGAGTATGCAGTCTTGTTGCAAACGTTCGTGTAACTGAAATGGAGAGTTCATCATAAATAAATGGTAAGCAATGCGTGTAGGGATTAAATAACCAGTATAATTTAGCGCTAGGTTTCCACGATAACAATAATAATAAAAACAGGGACATCATGTCAGCAACTAACATTAACGCTACTAGCTTATCCGAAGAGCTTAAGTTAAGCATCTCTTTTAAGTGGCTATTAGCGCTATATGCCATTATTCCACTGTGCTTAGCCTTACAGCTTATCGATGCGAATTTTTGGCAAGGCTATTTACAAAGCCATTTACCCAGCAGCCCTAACCACTTTATAGTCTTTCAAATTCTGTTCGGAACACCTCATATAATAGCCAGTACCTTGCTATTAACCAGCAATAGCGATTATCTCAAAAACTATAGTCGTAAATTAATGCTCATGACCTTGGCTATAGCCATAGTCTTTGGTTTGGGTAGTTTGTTTATACCTTATAAAGCCTTCTATGTATTAGTCGCCGCGTGGACCGTCTACCATGTTATTAAGCAACAGCATGGCGTGGCGCGTAGTGTCTATCGACTACCTAACTGGGCTTTTTATGTTTTATTATGGCTTAGCGTAGTTGCAGGATTAATCATTTATGTGGGTATTTTTTTAAAGAATAGCTTAGATGTTCAGCAAATCTTATGGATAAAGCAAAGTGCAGGATTCTTGTGTATCAGCATCATCCTATTTGGCATTTATTGCCAACGCTATGTAAGCAGTCTCTTTGGACAATGTTTTTTATGGGCCAATATCTTTTTAGTGCTCAGTAGTTTTTACCTATATCAGCAACAGTATTATTTTTTAGCTATTTTAGTACCACGCTTGGTACATGATGCTACAGCCTATACTTTTTATGTCACTCACGATTACAATCGACACCATGCTAAGCCACATAACTTCATATATCGTTTTGCCAGATTATTTCATATTCCATTATTAATCGTTTTGCCGCTGAGTTCGTTTGCTTTAGCTTTTGTATTACAAGCCTATGGTGATAGCTTAATTACAAGCCTTAGTGAGTTTTTCTTTGGCGTCAGCATCCACAAGGTTATTACTTTAGGCTTACTCGGCTATCTCGCCTTAATGCACTATTACACCGAAGCCTTTACTTGGAAAAACGATTCACCTTATCGGCGCTATATAGCCTTTTCAAAATAATCGTTTCCAATAGAACTGAGTCTCAGCATAGGCGTAGTGTCAATACTGGGACTAATGCCTTAATTCACACCTTCAAAAGTTGCAGGCAAAATAGATTCTGCAACTGGAACCCCTGTTATTGTGTTTTCGTGCAATGAATCATAAAACTTAACACCTTGAAAAGAAAGCAGTTAGGCTGCAATCATGGTGCATCCCCTAATATTATTTTAAGTTAGCAGTATTATAATCCGAGCTAATTGACTATAATCTTTTTCTAACGCACATACTCATTACTACAAGGCTAACACTAGCCCAAGCATAAGACTAAATCATTAGTTATTTTAGTCGGGATGGAGAAAATAAAATGTCAAAAGATACACCCAGCATTTTTCAAAAATTAATGGGGCAACTGTCCGTTTATGCACTCAACGAAACACATCCAGATACCTTTACAGTTATACGTATGAAAAAGGAGGCTAAAAAAATAATGACTACAAACCAAGCCTTAGGTGCCTCTGCGTATGGCCTTATCGCAGCAGCTGAAGGTGATTTAGAAGAATCAGAGCGTCAACATGCGATCGCCATTAAGTTAAGTCGCAAGCCGCATTACGTTATGTACCGTTCAATGTCGATGCGTACATTAGGCAATCATGCAGAATCTTATCGTTTAATGCAAAGCATTATGAAAGTAATGCCCAAACCCGTTGATTTAATTGATGCCGAAATAATTGTAGCTTTTGATACCGGACATCATCAAGACGTTAAAAATTATTATGATGAATTAGTTCGAATTCAAGGCGGAATCAGTACTCAATCCCTCATAAGAGTTTATTTTAGTACCTTGATATTAAAGTCAAACATAGACCTTGATGCCTTTCCTTTTATTGCCTCTCTGGTAAAGTCACTAGCAAAAAACCATCATATTAAAGATCCAGGTACCTTAGTTGAATTAATTGGAGACCAGCTATTTTTTTGGATAGAAATAGAAAAAGATGAAAATACACTTGCCTTAATGAATGAGCAATTAGCAGGCGATCTGGCTTCAATAACCCCTTATAATTTAGATCACTTTCACGCTGGCTTTAGAACCGAAGTGGAACATCCAGCAATGAAATACGAAGACATATTTGAAGTGATTAACGACTATGAACCCAATAACACATAAACACTCAATCATTAGACTATCCGTACACCTAATCAATCAACATAGAGAATCCAAAAATGTCTGAAGAACTCACTGCCGTTTTAAATAACATTATCGATGCAACCGAAAAGTATGCTTTATCTCAAACTAAACCAGACGATTTGACCTCACAGCGCCTGAAAAATGACGCCAAAAGGCTCTTAAACATTAATCCGTCTTTAACGGCAATGGCGTTAGGTTTAATTGCTTCAGTAGAAGGAGATGTTGAGGAATGCAACAAGCAGCATACGCTATCACTTAAGCTGGGGAAGGATCCGATTTTAAATCTTAACTACGCTATTTCTATGAAAACGCTTGGATATAATGCTGAGTCTTTTCGTTTGATTGAAAACGCGATGAATTTATTACCAGACCCTTCATTTGCCATCCCTATTTACTTGATGATAGCAATTAATGCCGGAGAATATGAACATGTACAATCTTGTGAAGACTTGCTTATAACTAAAGGTGTAACCAGCATACCCCCACACGTTCAGCAATACTTTGATGATGTTAACACCATCGTCAGGAAGGCACCGTTACCTTTCCATATCTATCCCGAAATCGCGGCTATACAAGAAACCATTAGCTTAAATAATAAGCTTGGCCTGACTGAGTATGCGCTTGAGGACATAAATGATGAATTATATTTATGGACATTAGTAAAAGCAGATGCAAAAACCATTTTCTTAATGAACGCCCTATTAGAAGAGGAACTTAGCCAACTAGAAAATATAAATTTAGATGACTTTCACATTGCCTTTAAAGCCAAAGAGTTCAAAGATGAACTGGGTTAACTTATCCTAGAGTTTTCTTTTATTAACTGATGTTATGCAGCCATTCAGCGGTTTATAAAAAAAATAATGAGGTCGCTATCGCGACAATGTGTTAATCGGGTTTTCGCACCCGAAGTAAGTCGTAGGGCGGTTTTTCGACAAAAACCGCCGCAAACAGGCAATATCGAAAACAATCAAACAAAAAAGACTCACGAGGAAGAATTTATGTGGGTGTCAGTTTTTGGTAGATAGATGTTTTCGCTCTGAATAACCTCGCACCACCGGGTTTCATCGAGGCTACTTGCTATATTAGAAAAAACCTAATGGATTAATGTCATAGCTGATCAGCATATTTTTGGTTTGTTGATAGTGATCCAGCATCATTTTATGATTTTCACGGCCTATGCCTGACTTTTTATAACCACCAAACGCAGCATGGGCTGGATAATGGTGATAGCAGTTTATCCACACCCTGCCAGCTTGAATACCTCGTCCCATGCGATAAGCACGATTCGTATCACGCGTCCAAACCCCCGCACCTAAGCCAAATTCAGTATCATTGGCAATCGCTAAAGCTTCGGCTTCATCTTTAAAAGTGGTCACTGAGATAAAAGGCCCAAAGATTTCTTCCTGAAAGATACGCATTTTATTACCACCTTTCATAATGGTCGGTTCAATATAGTAGCCCTCAGAATAGTCAGTCGCTAAAGTAGCCACTTTCCCGCCCATTAATACTTCAGCACCTTCATCCTTACCAATTTGTACATAAGCTAGAATTTTATCAAACTGTTGTTTTGACGCTTGAGCACCGACCATGGTTTCTGTATCTAAGGGATTGCCGCGTTTAATCAACTTAGATCTAGCGATCACTTTAGCGATAAACTCATCATAGATAGATTCCTGCACTAATAAACGCGACGGACAGGTACAGACTTCACCTTGATTAAAAAAAGCCAGTACCGCACCTTCAATACATTTACTGACAAAAGCATCTTCTTGAGCCAAAATATCCTCAAAGAAAATATTAGGCGATTTTCCGCCCAATTCAACCGTGGATGGAATCATGTTTTCTGCCGCGCATTTTAGAATATGCTCGCCGATAGGCGTTGAACCGGTAAAGGCAATTTTTGCAATCCGGGTGCTGGTTGCTAACGCATTACCTGCTTCAGAACCATACCCATTGACTATATTAATGACACCAACCGGTAATAGATCGCCTATTAATTCCATCATCACTAAAATTGAAACGGGCGTTTGTTCTGCAGGTTTCAGCACTACACAGTTACCAGCCGCTAATGCGGGTGCCAATTTCCAGCAAGCCATCAATAAAGGAAAATTCCAAGGAATAATTTGTCCAACTACACCTAGGGGTTCGTGAAAATGATAAGCCACAGTGTTCTCGTCAATTTCACCAATGGATCCTTCTTGAGCACGAATACAGCCGGCGAAATAACGAAAGTGGTCGACAGCCAAGGGAATGTCTGCAGCAAGGGTTTCGCGAATAGGTTTGCCATTATCCCAAGTTTCGGCAATCGCTAGTACCTCAAGATTAGCTTCAATGCGATCCGCTATTTTCAATAAAATATTTGATCGAGTCGTAACTGAGGTTTTACCCCACGCCTCTTTTGCTGCATGAGCCGCATCCAAAGCGAGCTCTATATCTTCAGCCGAAGACCTAGGAATACTACAAAATACTTTACCGTTAACAGGACTCAAATTATCAAAGTATTGGCCTTTAACGGGTGCTAGCCACTGACCAGCTATATAATTACCATAACGTGCTTTAAAATGTACTTTACTATCCAATTGATTCGGTTCGATGTATAGCATTTCTTTCTCCTGATTTGCCTAATTAAATTTCATATTTAACTCATTTAATACCTAAATTCATATAACAAATGCACGGTCACCTAAAAAGGTTAGATGGCATCGTTTCCGTCAACCAAAGCAGAAACTAAAGAGGTGTACTATGCGAACAACATATATCCATCAAATCCCTTAAGAAACATACCATATTTACATGCTCGATGTTCAAGTTTTGAGTATTCTGTCATCTAACTCATGTAAAGATTATTTAGCAAGTAGCCATTAGCTTAAATAATAAGCTTGGCCTGACTGAGTAGGCACTTGAGGACATAAACAATAAATTATATTTATGGACATTAGTAAAAGCCGATGTGAAAACCGTTATCTTAATGAACACCGAATTAGTCGCATTGGGTTAACTGCTTTATAGTTTATGGTGGATAGGCGCTACCGCTCTGAATAACCTCGATTCCACTGCTTTTCATTGAGACTACTTGCTATATCTATTTCGCGTATTGAATATTAGCAATTGTTCTTGAATACTTGATAATTGTTTTTTTGATGGTATACCTAACTATGCATTAAGTAGCTATAACTGCTTAATGCAACCTCACCTAAGTAGGTTTAAGTCCGTTAATGTTTAAACCTACCCCGATACCAATCTGAAAAGTTGATTGATATCTTTCTTCTTCTTATTATAAGGAGTAGCTATGATAAACGAACAGGTCTCAAAGAAGATTGACGGTAACATACCATCGATAATAACTAACCAAAACGAAGTTCTTCTTAATTACACCAATTCTTTATATTCTTCGATCGATAAATTATTATTCAAAAAGCTTTCAAAAATAACACCATCGACGTCTCTAACTCATAAATAATTTAGTCGTCACCATGGTGTTTTTTATTCGCTTACATGAAGCACCATCGCATTATGGGCAGGGTGCTTCATGAGTAACTTCGTTATTCATTTTATTTTAGGGTTAATGTATGCCAATGCGGGTGAATGGCTAATGCATAAATATATCTTGCATGGGCTAGGAAAAAATCCACATAGTTTTTGGGCTTATCATTGGCATGATCATCACGCTGTTTGCATTAAAAACTTAATGGTCGATCCAGGCTACCAAACGCTTACATTAACTAAATGGAACGTCCAAACTAAGGAGTTGGCGGCATTGACAATTATTGTATTGCTGCATATACCATTACTTATGATTTACTCAGTGTTTACCTGCGGAGTATATGCGTCATTAATTCTGTATTACTATAAACATCGGAAGTCTCACCTAGACCCAGTTTGGGCTAAGCGACATTTGCCTTGGCATTACGAACATCATCTTGTCGATAACTGCGTTGCTAACTGGTGCGTTACTTTTCCATGGTTTGACTATTTAATGGGGACTCGTATTAAATCGAATATAAAAACCACTGAGTAAAGTCGCGTAGGTTGGGGTGAGTGATAACGAACCCCAACGTAACACGAGACTTGTTGGGGTTCGCGTTGCTTCACCCCAACCTACCCGACTACCCTACAACATCTACTGCTTGAAACATTCTGCATAACGATAGTTAAAGGCATTAACACCAATAGCTATACCAAAGGCGATACTTGTTAGTGCATTAACTACTAAAGATATAGCGCCCGCTGAGTTTACTGCTCTAAGCTAAGTTTTATCTAAAAATTTAACCCTACTGTATGCAAATCAGAACCTCTTGCGCGCTAATTATCACGCTAGATGGCGCACAAAAAAGGCTAGTCAGCTAATGATCGCTATCATTAGGCTACAAAAATTCTGGCTTAACTATCTAAAAACAATATTAAAGCAACAAGAATGGCTAGTGTGATATCTAGCACCTGTCAATACCTTCGCCAATCGGCATGAGTGATTTTTAAATATCGAAGAAAAGAGAATAGCCAGAAAAGGTAGAATACATTTTCTGACAACGCATTCCCACCCCAACTGACCATGAATGAAATTTTAACAATACTAAGCACGC
>CAIVGC010000466.1 GCA_903905335.1 uncultured Methylococcaceae bacterium | reverse complement strand
AATAACTATCACCCCGTTTAAATTGGCTGCCATCACCTATCGCACAAATTAAAGCTGTGGCCGTTTATAGGGCCAATTCCAAGTATTGCTAATAAGCGCTTAGCTTAGCTGTGGCTAATGACCAGCAGCTTTATTTTTGCATCCATATCGTCAACGCGCTGATCCAATTGCACGAGGCCTTGCCTTAGGTCTTCAAGAAGCATTCTAAAATCCAGCGTTAAGCCATTGATGGCATCTTCAAGCAATAATGGCAAAGCGGTATGCAGTACTTGGACTCGTCGACCAACAGTAAGACCATATTCGGCCAACAGGCCTCTGATTTGATTGACCTTTGCAGTACGATGACGGACAAGTTCACTTCGTATACGATGAATAGCTTGGATGTCTTGCTGAGCTAAGGTTTTAATGGCAACAAAACGCATGGTTGGTCGCGCATCTGCTTCGCAGATAGCTTCAGCATCATTAGTATCGTTTTTGTTGCTTTTAACGTAAGGCTTTACAAACTGAGGCGCCATAAGCTTGACCTTATTCCCCTGTTTTTGTAACTCTCTCGCCCAGTAATGCGCACCGCCACAGGCTGAAATGGTTCATTCTGTAGTCTTTCTCATAAAACTTACTGCTTGAAAATTAACATTTAATTTATTGCTAGATTCCAATAAATGTGTGACGTTATTTACAGTTCCGCGCATAGGCCTGATATCAATTTGGTCAATAATAATTAACGGTGTCGATGCCTCTATTTTGTAAAGCATTGTTCGCAATGCTTCACTATTGCTTATCATTCTTACACTAACTGTTATTCTACTAAATTTATTTTTATTATTAACAGGGAGTGCCTGAGTACTGCTTAATTCCCCGCCTGCATCAAGGATCACTTTTTTTAAAAATTCCTGCATGTCAGCAGAGGCTAAAGCATCTGTTTCTTGGCTATTAAAATAACCTTGTTGTTCTTGCTGCTGTTTTATTTTTGACATATTGTCAGTGACCGTATTTTTCGTGGCTAAAATACGTTCATATTGCTGTAATCTAAAGATTAGATCATTCTTAGCATTATGCAGTTGAAGACCTTTACTAAGTAAAGGTCCTATAACGACCATGCCTATCAAGAAAACTACCGCAATTAATAAAGCGACTGCAAGCCAGCGTTGCATCTTATGATTGTTGGTGATGTCCATTAATGCACTCCTGCAGGGATTACATCAAGAGTAATCTGAAAGCGTTCAAGTTTGCTGACAGCATCTTGTGTTGCCGGTGATGCAAATCTAACATGGGCGAATAATTCAGACGCTTCCAAAACAGCAATCAGTGATGAGGCATGCGCTGATTCCCCTTGTATTTGTAAATGCCCGTCTGAGTATTGTAGATAATTTAACCAGGTATCATCTTTAATTAGTAAACTTAATTCTTTTTGGATAGCGTACGGACTGGGCAATTTAAGTATGACTTTAGCTTTAGTCAGTCGCTCATCTTTTTCTTGCAAAATTGTAAATTGTGTAATGCCCAATTCATTCCTAACCAATGTAGCTAACTGTTCTGAATGTTCATTATATAGATAAGTTAGTGTTAAATGATTTCCATCAGGACTTATGATGATAAAGCCTTGTTTCTCAGTAAGCAGTTGTTTAGCTTTTTCAGGGATTAAAAAAGTAAGTTCACGATTCCACCAGCGTAAAAACTGCTTAAAGTCTAGATCAATTGTTGAATTCAGGTTCAGCATACTGTTTTACTAAAAACTCACTCATAGGTTCGACAAATAAGGATTGATTATAGGTCGTTAGCTGTTGCCACTGTAAAACTTGAAAGTGGGTACGTGGAGACTTACTATTATTTTGTGCATTTATGGGATCGAATGATTTTTATTACCACACAGATTACCGCACTTTATTCATCATTAAACCACGCTTCAGAAACTAAGGTTAGCACATTAGTCTGTCGAGGTGTAGTGGCTGGACCGGCTATTACAAATTACCCTGTAATGGATAGAAATTCCAGTATAGGGTAATTATTTGTCGCGCTGTTACGTTATATTGCTCTGAATATGATTACGACCGAAAAAACATCTAAGGTCAGTGTTAAGATTAATAGATTGGCTGGATGGGATAATGATTATTTGCTTTGCATCCTAGGGCTGATTTAAGCTCGATTGCCCTGAGACATGCGCTAATAAAAGGAGGCATGTCCACTGCCCTCCCTTAACTCGCCATTTGCGACCTTGGCATCGACAGCAACTAACTGCATGACTCTCAATTAGATGCTAGCACCTTAAATACGCCTATAGTTTTTGCTGCATTGATCATTTTTTATCAAAAGTAAAAAACTTTTTACAGTTTTGGCTATTGACTAAATGGAAGGCATCTGCAAAATCAAGCCCTTGCTTATGCCAAGTGATCACTTGTGCGACACGCTCAGGATAGTTAATGCTAACATTTGGCAAGCTTATTAATTGAATCAAAGCACCTGCGATTTAAGCCACTGTCGTCAAGTTGCAGGTCAATGAGGTAATGCTGACCAATACCATGATGCCTTTCTTACAGGCGACCGATGCATTGCCAAAGTTTATCTGGGTGCTTTTCAGTGCGTGGACGCTGTAGCCCCTCAGCCAAGTTATTCAGTGCGATTCAAAGTGGGTACTAAAAGTGCTCGTCATTGCTTGTTCTTTTTGACCACGTGCTTCTGAATAGCCATACAAGCGAATTTCTTTACCTTCTTCGGGCCAAACTGTCGACTACGTTCGCGATTGATCACCAGTGATCAGCCAATCACTTTCACTTGGTTTTATTGCTACCGTCGATTAAGTAAAGATTATGAAGTATTAACTGTTTCCACTACGGTCTTTAATTATATTGCAATAATAAATTTAATGCTCGAGCGACTTTGTGACTGACCTTTAAAACACGCACTCAACAAAATCACGGCAATAAAGTGAGTTATAGCAGTCTAATTAGACAGCAATTCACTATATAACGCCATTACTCCAGCTGTTATTTTATGGCTAGGAAATAATTCAAGTGCCCTTTGCTTTGCGGCTATGCCCATTTCTTGCCGTAAATGAACATCATCTATCAGTTTTAGTAAAGCTTGCGTAAGCCCTGCAATATCACCTGCTGTAAATAATATGCCGGTTTTTCCGTCTTCCACTGCATCGGTAATACCATATATGCGTGAGGCTACGGTTGGTATAGAACAAGCCGCCGACTCAAGAATAGTCATAGGAAGCCCTTCACGGTAACTAGGTAAGCAAAAAATATCGGCGGCCGCCATGTAATGTTCAGGTGTAGACGTAAAACTTACATAGTGCAAACGATCGCTTACTGCTTCACAGATTGATTGAATCTGGCTAAAAGAAACATCTTCTTCAGAACCCACCAACAACAGTATTACATTAGGATTTTGTTTGGCAATTACATTAAAAGCATTCGCCAAATCCAGCATTCCTTTATCTTGATTTAATCGACCGACAAACAAAATAACAATTGCTGCTTGGGCAATCCCCAAATTATTTCGCAACGTGAATCTGATATCTGAATCAGGATGAAAGCGAACTGGATTTACACCGCAAATGGAACCCGAGCCTATAACATTTGCTTTTCCTAGTGGCAATATACCCTCTTTTACCAAGAAAGTTTGCTGAGAAGGGCTTACCACTAGAATATTGGTCGCCAATAAGCTGACTAATTGATCCAATAGTTTTAGTACTTTTCGTTGCCAGCCGCTACGTGTTGTCCATACTTCTCCATGAAAGGTATTAATTCGTATCGGCACACCTGCAAACTTTGCAGCTAACATACCTAAAAGCCCCGTTTTTGGCATGTGCGTATGTACAATATCAAAGCGCTCATTTTGAAAGAACTTGAATAATTTGAACAGAACTTGTAAATCCTTACTAGGCGAAGGTTTACGTTCTATGGGTAGAAAATTAATGCGAGCATTGAGGCCATCAAGCAAGTGTTGATCTTCAAAATTACAGACGATAGTTACCGAATAGAATTCGGCCGCAGCCTGAATATGATCGCGTAAAAATGAATTAACAACAGCAGGGATAGTTGCAACGTAACAGATTTTTTTCATGGTAGTTTAGGCAAGATATTCAAAACGTCACACAGCTTATGCCAATTGAGTAGAACAGTATTATTTTCAATATTAGGTGACGATTGAAAAGAACACCCACTTATTTTTTTAACATAATCAACGCTAGTTTTACCTATAAAGGCGAGAGTTGCTAACAACAAAAAGTGTAACAAACTAAAACTAGTAAAATGTCGAAACTCAACCATAAGAACGGCGCGACGCGTTCTCGCCAATTTTTGCCAGTCAGTTATATCTCTGAGACGGTAGGCAAACAGAATTTCATCCAAGGTAGCAAACCGACTCTTGTTAAAACTTCGCAATAACAACTCTTGATCTTCGCAGCAATAGGGACTTGGCACAGAGTAACGATACTTTCGAAACCATTCTATTTTACCCATCCAAGTAGGGTGTGGAAAATAGAAACCGCGCCAAGGTTTAGCGCATATTTCTTTATGTGAAATAGCATAGGGGAATAAACCTATCGTTTTATTACTTTCATCAATCGTAATAGCACGAGTAGCAACCAAATCAAGTTCGGGCTCATTTTGTAATTCTGAAAGTTGCCGAGCAAAGCGGTCAGGATAAGAGACATCATCCCCATCCATGCGAGCAAAATATTGACCTTTAGCTAAGTCAATCGCCTCATTGAGTCGTGCGGCCAAGCCACGATTAATGCCATCACGGAAAATTCTAATTCGCTCATCCTTAATATCAGCAATATCCTGCAAAGCATTGTCCGTTGAACCATCATCAATAATCAGTAACTCCCAATTGGTAAAAGTCTGATTAACAATAGAAAGTACAGCAAATCTTAAATACTTACCTGCATTGTAAATTGGCATGGCGACTGTTACTAAAGGCAACTCATTTTCCTTATAGTTATCAAGTGATCGTTCAGCCATAGTATTTTTTCATTGTTCAGAGTGCTATCCAATCGACAGGAAAAAGATCTTTAATATCATTTTTGTTGGCAAACCATTTTTTGGGAGCTATTACTATTTTATTTGGGGAAACATTTAACCACGCCCCCCACCAACTAAAGGAACTATTAGCGATGATATGATGCTGACATAGACTCATCAAATGCATATCGTTGTAGCTCTCTAAACCACCATTATGGTTAACAAACTGATGAGGTAAATCAATCTTCAAGTTATCTTTCACCCATGCGATATCATCAGAAAATATATAGATATAAGGTTGTTGCACTTGCTCAACAATCAATTCAATCGCAGCTCGATAATAATCCAATGAGCATACGCCATGTGTTCCCGTAGTTTTTGGATTATTAATATAATCGCCGCGTCGCACATGCAAGCTCACTGCATTCACTTGAGAAATTTGTTCGGCAAGCACAGCATTGTTATTTATCAATGGGGACTTAAACGTAAAGTCGGCGCGTATTATTGCTGCGTGAGCTTGAAAATATCGCTCGGATTGCCAATAGCCAGACAAATAGCAAGCTTTGGAAACATGGTTGATTTCATGCCAATAATGATAATGTGGTTCAAAAACCAAACTATTGCGGCGGAACAATTTCAAAGAAGAGTGCGCTAAAATTCGTCTAAAACCTGATAAAGTCTGCCAACCTAAAATATTCTGTATTTCTGTTTTAGTAGCAATTTGTACCGGACATACAAAAACCTGTGAAAGCTGAAAACCATGGTGTAATCCGTAACCATCAAATCCGGCAATATCTAAATATAAAGACTCATTACGCTCCAAAGACAAAGCACGAGCCATTGCGTATTGGAACATTTGGTTGCCTAAGCCTCCAATAATATTGCTTATTATCATATTGATAAAGATCTCTTTAGAATGGACATCTTGCTAAATTTTTAAGCATCATAGCCTAACTAGCTTAGTAAATACGAGCCACTTCATTTTTCTTGCAATAATTGTTCAAATATCTGTTCATACTGAACTGCAATTTTTTCCCATGTGTAATGTTCAAGCCAATTTTGCCTTCCTTTAGAACCTAAGTCTTCCAGCAAAGCTTTGTTATTCATTAATTCTGTCATTAATGCTGCCAGGACATTTTCATCTACTTGGGTAAAATATTTTGTATCAATTTCAGAAGGACAAATCACCCCAGCCTCCGTCCACTCTGCAATTTCTATCGCATTACCAACATTAACCGTAAGAAAAGGAGTGCCAGCAGCTACTGTCTCAAATAGAACCAAGGGGGAATATTCAATATTCGAAGCAAAAACAAATAAATTTGCAGACATAAATGCTTGATTCAATTCTTTGCGACAAAAATCAGTTATTAGTACCTGTTTATTCGCCTGAGATTTATTGATTGATTCACCTATATTTCGTGGCGATGCACTGGCACGGATAATTTTTCTTATAACTTGCTTTAGTGTATTAAATAAACCGTGGATTTTTACTAACCCAATGATTTTTGCCAATAAACTACTCAAATCCTTTTCCGACCTATGTACCTCGTTTCCATTAAGAATTAAAGTTGCATGCTGGTTTTTGTTTAATTTTATCTTGGCAAAGGCATTTACAGCTTCCTTATGCCCCTTCATTCCATTGAAACTTCCTACAGTAAGAAATAGAAATGATTGCTCTGGAATTCCATGTCGCCCCCTGAACATAGGGTCAATTACAACATCAAACTCAGATTTACTGGCACCATTTGGAATAACAGTAAATCTTTCGATACTATGTTTACGCGCAAAATCAATATCGCGATATTTAGAGGCATGAAAAATAAGATGATTAAACTTTCTCAATACATCAGGAAGCTCTTGAAAATATTTTGCATACCTAGGTTCATATAAACTTGAAAACCCACACGGTATAAAAACTTTATAAGCATTTATTTTATCCAGCACAGGCCATAAAGCATCGAATGTCCATTGCTGTGCCGCATAAATCATAATAACGTCAAAAATACCATTAGAAATATACTCTTGATATAGCTCCATTTCGCCAGCCATTCCATCAACCCAATTCCCTTTAATATTGAAATCCTTAATAACAACGCCATTAAGTGTATCAAAATTTCGCATAGCTAACTTAGTCGTTACCACTGTTACTTGATGCTCTCGTTCAACAAGTCTCTCAGCTAATTGCTTAATTACTTCTTGAACGCCACCCACACTAGGTGAATAAAATTGACAACAAAATAAGATATTCATTAACTTTTATTTTTTATAAAACGCAGGTAATTTGTTGGTTTTTGTATTATTTAATCAAATGAACTTTCATAGCAACCGATCGATTAAAAAAACTGAAGGGTTACATTTTGATAGAGATGCATAAGCATATTTACAATCATCACTATCCAAAAAAATAAACTTGAAAGTCGAGCCATTATCACTTATCACTACCTAAACATCAGTGTATAAATTCCCTTGTAGAAAGTTTTTGTACGTAATATGTTTAAGTTGAACCCAGAAGAAAAAAGTAAGTTTATAGCATCCCGCTTATTCGCTCCAGAAAGTGATAAAAACCAACGCATACGCCATGCTGCTTCGGCTTCACGGTAGTAAGGTAAATCTTTATATCTTGCCACTACCTCAAGTTCGCTTTTCATCATCTTTGACCTATTAGAGGTTAGGTGATTATTATGAATACGATATCTTGCAGTTACCTCGTCGTAATAGCCAATCTCATGCTGCTTAGCAATTTCAAGCCATATAGGTAAATCATCCACATAATCATCATACCGTTTAACACCTCTATAAACATCCGTTTTTACTAAGGCACTAATACCATTAATATGAAAATCTGCTCTTAATAACTCTCGAAACACTTTTCCTGAGCGGCACGGCTCATTAACTATCTTTTGTATAGCGCCATAGGAATCAATAATACATATTTTAGAGTGTACTACAGCATAAGAGGGATTACTTTCCATAACCCGAACAAGTTTTTCAATCTTAATTAACTCATAAATATCATCAGAGGCAAAAGGTGATATATATTCCCCCGTAGCAAGAGCCACTAATTTTTTAAGTGTATTTTGATAGCCAATATTTTCTTGTTGAATAAAGATAAAGCCATGAATTTCGGCAAGTTCAGCTATTTTTTCTGAGGTACCATCCGTTGATCCATCATCAATAACTATTAGCTCAATATTTTTATAGGTTTGATTTACGACGCTATTAATGGCATCCACAACATATTCAGCATGATTAAACGATGCCATTATGACTGATACTAACGGGTTATTAGTTACCAAAATAACCCCTTAAATAGTAAAAAATTCCAATAATTTTTAAGTTATACATAGTGTTTTCAATTCCTACACTTTATGAAAAAAACAAAATAATTTGTGTCTAAGAATCGTAGATATTATATTTTTTAATCTCTTAAGTAGTTTATAGCAAAGATATAGATTATCTTTTATAGAATAAGGATGGACAAGTAATTCCTTAGTTATATATGTAGTTGCTGTCCATATAAAATCAATGGCTAATCTATTTTCTTCAGGCATCAGTAATTTCCTCTTTTTTACATATAAAATATAAGTAAATAATAACGAAACAATGACTTTTTCTTTATATCGCATTAATAAATGGCTATTAAACTTATTTTCCCTTATTAAAGTTAAAATCATTCCATCAACTATAATTGTAGAAAAATGCTTAAAAGAAAACTTTTTTGTAGCAGAACTTAAATTATTTCTATAAAAATAAATTACATCACAAAATGCTACGTTGCTTGCATGAAGAAAAAGAAGCCGTGACGTATATTCATCGCCATTTATAGCAATTTCGCAATATTTTATTTCTTTTAAGGTATCTGTACGGAGTAATCCAAGAGCTCCAATTTCCCAGTACAGACTAAGCTCAAAGGCATCCCTGCCAGAAATAACTTTACTAGCATCACCATTTACCCCTATTAAACTTCGAGATATAACATTATTTCTATAGTCCCAAAAAGCTGTTGCCGAAATCACAATGTCGGCCTGTGTCTCTTTTTGTCGAGTAATTAGCTTTTCAAGATAGATTGGTACAATTTTATCGTCACTGTCCAACATCACAATATACTCGCCATTAGCAATAGCAAGTCCGACATTTCTTACGCAGGCAGCTATGCCGCAATGCGGATGATCGATAACTATAATTTGAGGATGTTTTTCTTGATATCGCTGCAATATATGTAAACTATTATCTAGCGCCCCATCATTAATGCAAATAAGCTCCCATTGCATATAGGTCTGTTCAATAACAGACTCAATCGCTTCTGATAAGAATTCTTCTGCGTTATATACTGCCATTAAAATAGAGATAAGCGGCTGTTCTATTTTGTTAATCATAGCTGTTTTATTTTCAACTTTAGATAGATTTTTTGGCGGACAATGTCTTTAGTTATGCCTATTTTATTTAAAAGACGAAATAGACAATAAAAAGATAGCAAAAGTAGTAACGTTAAGTTAATGCCCCATTGCAGCCAAACAGGTGATAGATGATAATCGGCAAATACTAAATATTGAGATAAATATAAATTCGGTGGAAAATGACAATTAGCGGCAATAATAGCGAGGATAACACCAGATCCAATGATCTGCTTTACATTTGAACCTGTCCATGAAGTATCTGCGATGGTTTTGGTAATGATCAAAAATGATGTGGTTGCGAAGACATAAAGCAAAGCAAAGGCAATTCCGGCTCCGCTTAATCCCCACTGTTTTATGCATAACCAAATTAATGAGATATAAACAATATCATTAAGCGCCTCTGCCCATAAGGTTACTTTACTTCTCCCCATGGCAAGAACTACAAAGCCTAGTGGCCATATAATGATCTGTCCAAAAATCCCAAATACCAGCCAGCGAAGAATATCCGCTGCACCCTCAAATCTGTTGGTATAAAAAATATCAATAATGATGGGTGAAAAAATCAGGGTTGCGGCCAGTCCTGGTACGGCAAGCAGGAGGCCTATTTCTGTCTGTGTATTGACTTCGACGGCTATTTTTTTCTTGTCAGTCGCAACCGCAATCAGACGAGGATAGTAATCGGTACCCATGGCGCTAAGCACAAAATTGACAAGTGCCCCCGATAGTCCAAAGGCCGCCAGATAGCTGCCGAGACCTTCGATACCAAATTGTTGGTTCAGAATCAGGCGAATAGTGTAGGCTGTTAATGCGCCTCCCATTCCGGATAACATTATGGGAAGTCCAAAAGTCAAAAGTTGAGCTACTTCTATACGACTCTCCCGCCAGGGAAGATGTATTTCTTTAATAGCAACGCGCCGAGCAAAAGACCAGGAAGTTATCATTCGTGCGGTGGAACACAGCAATAAGCTTGGCACAATGCCAGCCATGCCCCACAAATAAAAACAAGCAATACTTATTAATGTGCCTATTATGGAGCCAATGACGTTGATTTTTGCAATATCTGTAATGCGTCTGGTTCCCTGTAGAATACAAGATTGCCCGATACTAATGGCTTCTAACAAAATGGTAAAACCTAGCAGTGCAATTGCAAAAGCATGTTCGGTAGTGCCAAAGGTAAGCTTTGACCACCAAGCACAACCCCCGATAGTTATCAGCATGCCCAATGTACCTGTTAATAAAACAGTACGCCTGAGAGTTTTGACTGTTCGGGCAATTCTGTCCTCGTCATCTGCACCGTAACTTTCTGCAATTTGCCGTACACCACTGGTGGTCAAACCCATACTGGAAATACTCCCTATCGTTCCAGTGATTGTACCGAACATTCCCATTAAACCAATACCGGCAGGTCCAAGTAATAACGCTACAAACTTCGTGCGCAACATACCAATCAGTATGTTGATGAACGATGAACCGCCAATTAGTGAGGTTGCTTTTAAGATTGTTCGATAATTTCGCGAGTGAGTCATGATGAAGAAATTTGAGCATACAAGAGCCATTGACCTGCTGCGGAATTTAAGCACAGCTCTACAGCATAAGTTATTTTTTTTAACTTAAATGCTCTGGCTAACCGATTAATGATATGCATCTTAATTTTCAAATACTTCAAGGGTTTTAATTACAGAATTTACTGATTTTGGTTCAAGATGCGGACCAATAGGCAAACTCAATACGTTATTATGAATTTGTTCTGCGATAGGGAAATAACCTTGTCCAAACCCCAATTCCTTGTAAGCGGTTTGTAGGTGAGGTGGAATAGGATAATGAATTAATGAGCCAATCCCCGCTACGCTGAGTTGTTTTTGTAATGCATCGCGTTGCGGATGTT
>CAIVGC010000465.1 GCA_903905335.1 uncultured Methylococcaceae bacterium | reverse complement strand
TGTTTAGAATAAAGTCGAAGCTAGCTAGGTGGGCCTGCATTTCATCCGCATTTGTCGAAATCACTACTTCATCAGCGCCTAGTCGTTTCGCGTCTTCGGCTTTAGCAGGGGAGGTGGTAAACAGTATCACATGCGCACCAAAGGCATGGGCAAATTTAATGCCCATATGTCCTAGTCCACCTAAGCCAACGACACCGACTTTATCACCTTTACCAATATTCCAATGCTTTAAAGGTGAGTAAGTGGTAATGCCTGCGCATAATAAAGGCGCCGTCGCGGCAAGATTAAGTTTATCTGAAATGTGCAGCACAAAGTCATGGTTGACCACGATCTGCTTAGAATAGCCGCCGTAATTATTATCACCGGTTAGTTTTTCAGGGCTGTTATAAGTAAAGGAAGCGCTATTACAGAATTGTTCCAGATGTTCTTGGCAATCAGGGCAGGTTCGGCAAGAATCTACCATACAGCCAACACCCACACTATCACCTATTTTAAAATCAGTGACTGCGTCGCCTATTTTGCTAATTTTACCAACAATTTCATGTCCGGGCACGATAGGGAAGACCGAACCACCCCACTCGTTACGTGCTTGGTGTATATCTGAGTGGCATACGCCACAGTAAAGGATGTCTATTTGAACATCTGTAGCGCGAAGATCGCGACGTTCAAAGCTGTAGGGAGTAAGTGGTGCGTCTTGGTGCAGAGCGGCATAGCCAATAGTCTGTGTCATAGTGTTCCTTGTTAAAGTTAACTAGCATTGGTGGTGAGTTGCGGTAGAGCATTATTAAATATAAAGTAATAGCATAACTGTTGGGCTAAGCTCTTGCTAATTTAATCTACAGCAGGCATTACTTTTATTTAAAATTTTCAACGTTAATGGAGTGCAGTATAACGTGATTATCTATTCTTAATCGGCTTTAATAATACGATAAAGCTAATTGAGGTTAATCTTGATGAGATGGTCTCTAAAGAATTTTACGTTAGGAATGGCGAAACTTTGAGCATAGGCTCGATGTAAGAATCTAGCTGATTTATGGGATTTAAAGCTAAATAGATGGTCTTAATTGCTAGCCCGTAGGGTGCAATAGGCGATAGCCTTATTACCCTACGGGTTATGGATTACGAGTTTATCGTAAGTTGGGGCTCTGAAGTAGAGTGCCTATGGCTTGTCCGAAAGATGCGCCCAGCTTTCCAGCTATTTTATCCAGAAATCGACTTTGTTTGGTAAAGTCCACCCGGTTTTCGGCACCTATAATGTCTTTGGCGACGTAATCCTCAGTACCATAAGCATCGGCAATGCCGATTTTAACGCCGGCTTCACCTGTCCAAACTAAACCTGAAAACATGTCAGGTGATTCTATTAGTCTGCCGCCGCGACCAGCTTTAACTGCATTGATAAATTGTTGGTGTACTTGATCTAGCAAGCCTTGCATGTATTTAGTTTCATCTGTTTTTGGGGGCGAGAAAGGGTCTAGCATAGCTTTGTGTGTGCCAGCTGTTAGTAGGCGACGCTCTACGCCTAATTTTTGCATAATATCGACAAAACCAAAGCCATCCATCAATACACCAATAGAACCAATCAGGCTAGAGGGATTAACAAATATTTTGTCGGTGGCAGAGGCAATGTAATAACAACCTGATGCGCAAATGTCACTGACTACCGCATAGATAGGTAAATCAGGGTGTTGTTTTTTTATGGCTCTGATTTCTTCATAAACATAGGCGGATTGCACAGGGCTGCCGCCGGGTGAATTTGAATGTAAAATAATGCCTTTGGTTTGCTTGTCTTTTACAGCATTTCTTAGGCTTTCAATAATGCTAGCGGCATTCGCATCTTTATCTTCTGCAATAACTCCCGTGACATCAATAATAGCTGTATGGTCTTTACTGTCTAAGCCCATGTCTTTTTTAAAGACTGGGTAAAGGGTTATTCCCAGTACGACGGTTAAGTAGACAAAAACTAAGGATTTAAAAAACACACCCCAGCGTCTGGCTTTGGTTTGTTCGGTGATGGCAGCTAGTGCCAGTTTTTCAATGACTTCACGTTCCCAGCCTGACTCATGGGCAGCAGTAGTTTTCTTTAAATCGTCGTATCGTTTTTCCATGATTTATTAACCTTATATATAATTGAGTAATTCAGTGGGCTGTTGTAAACACAATAATGGCTGATAAGCCTCCAAACTTGTGGCAGAATTTGCGCCGCAGGTCACTGAGCGATGAAATTGAGGCATTAACGGCCATTTGCAAGTCGTAAATAGAATCCCCTATCATTAAGGCGCGTTCTTTTGCCGTTTGGGTATGTGAAATGATTTCATTCAACATGCTCGGGTCTGGCTTGGAGGCTGTTTCATCAGCGCATCGAGTGACACAAAATAAATGTTCAGTTCCGGTAGTTCTTAGGATTTCTGTTAGTCCGGCTCTGGTTTTACCCGTTGCGATTGCAAGTTGATAGCCTTGATTCTTGAGTTGCATCAACATGTCGTAAACGCTAGGAAACAAATCGTGATGGTTCATGTCTTTCGAAAAATAGTGTTGGCCATAGCTAACAATTAATTAATTGCTCATCGGCGTCAGCAAATAAGGTGTACATTGCCTTATTAATACTTAAACTAATGATATTTTTTGCCGCTTGTACTACAGGTATAGGCTAATGGCATTCAGTTGCGGCCTGTTGTAAGCAATGAGCGATCCAGTCTATTGAATTGATTAGCGTGCCGTCCCAATCAAAGATGATTAAATCAAATCGTTGCTTCATTTTTTAGTAGGTTTTCCAGTTGAGCCGGTAAGGGCGCTGAAATAGACATCAGTTCGCCGGTAACAGGGTGCTGAAAGTTTAAGGTTTTTGCATGTAAAAACATGCGTTTATAGCCTTTTGCTTTAAAGGTTTTATTGACTTCATCGAAGCCATAGCGATCATCACCGATGATAGGATGGCCTAAGCTTGCCGCATGAACGCGTATTTGATGTGTACGCCCTGTTTTGGGGGACGCTTCAACTAACGTAGCATTAGAGAATAATTTTATGCGACGAAATAGGGTTTCAGCGGACTTACCGGCCGAACTAATGACAACGATGCGTTCGCCACCTTTGCCGGCATTTTTTAACAACGGTGCGGTGACAATTAGTTTCTTTCTATTCCATTGGCCTGACAATAAAGCTTGATAGGTTTTTTGAATCTGACTATTTCTAAACAGTTCTTGTAATAGGCGCAAGGCGCTACGCTTTTTTGCGATTAATAAACAACCAGAAGTATCTTTATCAAGGCGGTGGACTAACTCTAAAAAACGAGCCTCTGGTCTTAATTGACGAAAGCCTTCTATAATGCCAGAGCTAACACCGCTGCCGCCATGAACGGCAAAACCTGCTGGTTTATTGATGATAATAAAGCCTTCATCTTCATATAAGATGCCCTCTTGTAAAGCGGCTTGCAAACCTTGTGGAATGTAAGTCTCTTCACTACGTTCGGCAACTCTAACGGGTGGTACTCTGACCATATCACCGGCCACTAGACGATACTTAACATCGACTCGGCCTTTGTTGACTCTAACCTCGCCTTTTCGGACTATGCGGTAAATATGGCTTTTAGGTACCCCTTTTAAGCGGGCAATTAAAAAATTATCAAGTCTTTGGTCGCAATTATCTTCAGTGATTTCGACATAGACGACTTTTGGTAATAGATTTTCTTGTATATTCATGGTGCAAATAATACCAGTATTTAGAATGTTTGATGCTTTAAAATTGATGTAAGGCAATAAGGTTGTTATATTAGGCAAGTTTTTAAGGAAAACAGACTTTACGCTCTATAAGATTTGAATTTTCAAGCTAATTTAGAGCGACTTAATGACGATTAAAATAACACTCATGTGATTAACGTTTCATTATAAGATTTTCGGGTTCATCGTACGACCCTAGACGCACGATTTTTTAACACCTGTTTAAAACAGAGTTTACCAACCAAGACTGAGAACCATTAACTTAGCATCTGTCCCGCGCCCAAATCGTGGCTTTTTGTTGAACTAAAGTAACAACAAAGCTGGCGCAGATGACGGAATATAAGGTCGTATCAACTAAGATGATTGTGTTACTGTTAGAAAGACACATCGTGTTTATTAATGATAAACACTTGATGCGCTAACCCAACCAGTCTGGTTCAGTAAAGTCTGACAATGGAGCAGGAAACTACAAGGATACAAAATGAAAAGAATGCTTATCAATGCTACGCAGGCAGAAGAACTGCGAGTTGCTTTGGTAGATGGTCAAAAGCTATATGATTTCGATATAGAAGTGCCATCAAAAGAACAAAAAAAATCTAATATTTACAAAGGCATCATTACGCGAGTAGAGCCCAGTTTAGAAGCGGCTTTTATTAACTATGGCGCTGATAAACATGGTTTTTTGCCCTTTAAAGAGATTTCTCCGCTTTATCGGCAGTTACAGGAAGGTGTTGAGGTTGATGGACGTAGGCCGGCTATAAAAGATCTGATTAAGGAAGGTCAGGAAATACTTGTTCAGATAGAAAAAGAAGAGCGTGGCAATAAAGGTGCAGCGTTAACGACTTATATTAGTTTGGCAGGTACTTATTTGGTATTGATGCCTAACAATCCTAAGGCAGGCGGTATATCAAGACGCATAGAAGGCGAAACCCGTAGTGATTTACGTGAAGTGATGGCTACGCTGGAAATCCCTGAATCTATGGGATTGATAGTCAGAACGGCAGGTTGTGGTAAAAATGCTGAAGAATTGCAATGGGATTTAAATTATCTGCTGCAACTATGGGAAGCGATTGATCGTTCGTCGAATGAGCAGAAAGCACCCTTTTTAGTGTTTCAAGAAAGTAACGTTATTATAAGAGCGTTGCGTGACCATTTACGTGGCAATATTGATGAAATATTGATTGATAATGCTGAGTCATTTGCCTTAGTTCAAGATTTCCTTAAGCAAGTAATGCCGCATTTCTTGCCTAAGGCGAAGTTGTATCAGGATGCTGTACCTTTATTTAGCCGTTATCAGATTGAATCTCAAATCGAAGTGGCCTACTGTCGTGAAGTGTCTTTACCTTCAGGTGGGTCATTGGTTATTGATCATACCGAAGCGTTAACATCAGTTGATATTAACTCTGCTCGTGCAACCAAAGGCAGTGACATTGAAGAAACGGCTCTGAATACTAATTTAGAGGCTGCGGATGAAATTGCTCGTCAACTTAGATTGCGCGATTTAGGTGGCTTATTTGTTATCGATTTTATCGATATGATGTCCAATAAGAATCAGCGTACTGTTGAGAACCACTTGCGTGATGCTCTTAAGATAGATAGGGCTCGCATACAAACAGGTCGTATTTCGCGCTTCGGTTTATTGGAAATGTCTAGGCAAAGAATGCGTCCCTCATTGGGTGATTCTACGCAATTACCATGTCCTCGTTGTAAGGGGCAGGGTACTATTCGTAATGTCGAGTCGGTCGCTCTTTCGGTACTCCGAATACTTGAAGAAGAGGCTATGAAAAAGGGCACCGAAAAGGTTATCGCTCATTTGCCTATCGAGTGTGCTACATTTTTATTGAATGAAAAACGTCATGCTATTGAGCAGGTTGAACAGAGGCTGAAAGTAGGTATTATCATTTTGCCTAGTAAGCATCTAGAAACGCCAGCTTATGATATTGAGCGTATTAAGGAAAAAGAATTTGCTGATGAGCGTCCGAGTTATTTGCAAATCAAGGCGGAAGATATCGCTACACCTGATTTTGCTCAGCAAGTAAAGCCTAAAATTGAAAGGGCCGTCATTAAAGAGTTTATGCATGACTCCCCAGTACCTGTGCAAGCGAAAAGTGAAGCTGCTAGTTTGATTAAGCGCTTTTGGAATAAATTATTGGGTTCAGACGTTGCTTCTGTGACAGAAGCAATCCCTGAGATTAAAGTGTCACCAATATCTGTTTCAGAAAAAAATCGGTTAGCGGATGATACTCAGCCTAATCGAAATCGAAATAATCGACGTGGCGGAAGAAATCAAGGTCAGCGCAATCAAGAGCCGCGTCCTGCTCGTGGACAACAGGAGCCACGTCCAGAACGAGCACCGCAAGAGCCACGTCCAGAGCGTGTAGCACAAACTCCAAATGCAGAAAGCTCGTCACAAGATACTGAGACTAAGCCAGAGCAAGTTAAAGAGGGGCGGAATCGTAATATGAGGGGGCCGGGTCGGAATGTGAGACGTAATTTGGCGCCGGCGAACGCTTCTGTAGAAGGGGCTGTTGATTTAGTTATAAATGACAGTGCTATCGTAAATGAGGTTTTTGTAGCGGAGGCATCCTCACAAAAGCAAGAGGTTTCTCAAGAGGTCTCTGATGAGCTTGGTGAGCAAGAAAAGCCTACGGTTAGAAAAAATAACAATCGCAGAGGTCCAAATCGTAGAAGGCCGCGTAATCCCAACTATAAAAAATCCGAAGGTGAGGGTGAGTCAGCAATAGGTGACACTACGCTGGCGGCAATAGATGGTCGCAGCGAAGATCGTGGCTCACAATCAAGGTTATATAATAGTGAGTTCGCTGAACGAGTAGAGAAGGCAGACTCTTCAGAGTCGAAATCTTCAGAGCCACAAAAATCCGTTAATGAATCTAAAGCTGCCGAAGATTAATCGTGATCTAGCTCATAAGATGATAAAGATTAAGTAGTCTTAATCTTTAGATTGAAAAAAATAAAAATGGCTATTGTGTTATTGAGCTTATTCAGACATAATAGCCGTCTTTTAGCCATACAGCTAAAGCATAATGGTGATCGTATCGGTCCTCTCGCAACGATACTCTGTAAACCCCGCCAGGTCCGGAAGGAAGCAACGGTAGCAGACGTTTCGTGTGCCGGGATGTGGCTGGTGCGATTACCGCCCAATTAAGATATTACTCTCGAGCCTGCAATGACTTATCAGGTTCTCGCTAGAAAATGGCGACCCTCTAATTTCACTGAAGTTGTCGGACAAGATCATGTCGTCAAATCGTTAATTAACGCTTTGCAACATAATCGACTTCATCACGCCTATTTGTTTACCGGAACCCGCGGTGTAGGAAAAACGTCTATTGCTAGAATCCTAGCAAAAGCCATTAATTGTGAAAATCTCCAAGACTTTAATCCTTGTGGACTATGTAGTGTTTGCATAGCTCTTAATGAGGGAAGATTCTTAGATTTAATTGAAGTGGATGCGGCCTCTCGTACTAAAGTAGAAGATACTCGTGATTTACTTGATAACGCTCAATACGCCCCCAGTCATGGTCGCTATAAAGTTTATATCATCGATGAAGTTCATATGCTGTCCGGGCATAGTTTTAATGCTTTGTTAAAAACACTTGAAGAACCCCCTCCGCACGTAAAATTTCTATTAGCTACAACAGATCCACATAAAATTCCAGTGACTGTGCTTTCTCGTTGTTTGCAGCTTAATCTCAAACAATTATCGCCAGCTCAGATTTATACTCAGATGGCCTTCATACTTGAGCAAGAAGCCATTGAGTTTGAATTGCCTTCTTTAAAGTTTTTATCTCGTGCTGCTGATGGCAGTATGCGTGATGGCTTAAGCCTGCTAGATCAAGCTATCGTTTACGGTAATGGTAAAGTGACGACAGAAGATGTTAGCGCAATGCTAGGAACTATAGCCCAGCAGCCGGTCACAGAATTACTAGATGCTCTTGCTGAGGGCAATGCAGTCGAAATTTTAAATAAAATTAACGATATTGCTAATTTAACGCCAGATTTTAGTGGCTTATTGCAAGAAATATTGATTGCTTTACATCGTATCGCTTTATTGCAGCAAATACCTACAGCCATTGATCATGAATTTGATAGCAATGATATTTTAGCGTTATCAGCCAAATTCAGCCCAGAAGATGTACAGCTTTATTATCAGATAGGCTTGGTCGGACAAAAAGACTTAGATTTAGCGCCTGATCCCCGTGGTGGCTTCGAAATGGTCATGTTACGTATGCTGATATTCAAGCCAGAAACTCAACAAAAAAGAACTGATAAGTCTGTGCAAGTGCAATCGATAGCTAGCAAAGTAATGCCCGCTACAGTTATCAGTAAACAGAGCTCTGTTGCGCCTAGTGTTGTTATATCAGAATCACTTAAGGCTGTGGCTCAAGATGCTGGTGCTAATGATTGGTTATCGATGATAGTGGCCATGAAGCTCGATGGTTTCACCCGAGAATTTGCCAATAATTGTGCATTGGTTTCAATTGATGATAACGCTTGTACATTGCTTATAGATCCCAGTCATGTCAGGCGTGCAAAGGCAGAGGAAGCGTTACAAAAAGCCTTGCAAGCCTATCGTGGCAGCCCTGTTAAGTTAGTTATTAAAGAAAAAAAAAACACCTTAGCGACTCCGGCGGTGCTTTTAATTAAAGAACGCGAAGATAAGCAGCAAACAGCTGTTGAGGCGATAAATTCCGATCCGAATATTCAGGCTTTAAAAGAGCATTTTGATGCACGGATTTTGCCCGGCACTATAGAGCCCATATAACACTGATACAACATTAGAGGAAATAAAATGAAAAATGCTTTAGGCAATATCATGCAGCAAGCTCAAAAAATGCAAGAAGACTTAAAAAAAGCACAGGAAGAGCTAGCGCAGATGCAAGTGTTAGGTGAATCAGGTGGTGGTTTAGTCACTATTCTCATGACCGGTAAGCGAGAAGCAAGAAAAGTGACGATTGATGCATCTTTATTGGCTGATGATAAAGATATGCTCGAAGACTTAGTGGCAGCGGCTATTAATGATGCCGTTAATAAAGTAGGCAAAATGAAAAAAGAAAAAATGACCGATATTACTGCGGGTCTTCCATTGCCTCCTGGATTTCAATTACCTTTCTGATATGCAAAGAAAAGGTTTGTTGGGACAGTTAATACAAAACCTATGCATCCTGCCGGGTGTTGGTCCTAAAACAGCCCAGCGCATGGCCTTTTATTTGCTTCAGCGTAATCGTAATGGCGCAAAGATATTGGCTGAAACACTATTGAATGCCATTGATAAAATAGGTCATTGTCAGCAGTGTCGGACCTTTACAGAGCATGCTCTTTGTGAAGCTTGTGCTGATAACTCAAGAGATAGTTCAGCTATTTGTATAGTAGAAAGTCCTGCTGATGCTTGGGTTATTAACCAAGCCACTGCATTTAAAGGTCGGTATTTTGTACTGCATGGTCGATTATCGCCCTTAGATGGCATAGGTCCTGATCAGCTTGGCCTAGATTTATTGGAGCAGCGCTTAGCTTCGGGTGAAATTAAAGAATTAATCTTAGCGACTAATTCAACCGTAGAAGGTGAAGCGACGGCCTATTTTATTGGTGAAATAGCCAAAAAACATCATGTGTCAGCCAGTAGAATTGCCCATGGCGTCCCCATGGGGGGCGAATTAGAGTTTATTGATAGTAGCACTTTGTCACACGCCTTTAATGGACGAAGAGAGCTTTCTTAAACAGCTTGAATCTAAAGCATTAAGTAGAGCAGGCGCTTTAGCTATGGCAAGGGAAAATGCCTAAAGCTGATTTATTAAATTTAAAGCATTTCTAGTAATTCAACCAATCACTAAGAGTAAAGCGATGACCTCATGTTTGTTTTGTAAAATGGCTGCGGGTGAAATTAAACCGGATATAGTTTTCGAAGATGATACTGTCTTAGCTTTTAGAGACATTAATCCTCAAGCCCCCGTTCATCTATTAATAGTGCCTAAAGCTCATATTGCTACTTTAAATGATTTAGATGATCCCTTGCTTGCAGGCCAGTTGTTACAAACGGCTGTTAAATTGGCTAAACAAGAAGGTTTATCAGAAGACGGTTATCGAACAGTTTTTAACTGTAACTCACAAGGTGGGCAAGAGGTTTTTCATTTGCATTTGCATCTATTAGGCGGTAGACAAATGAAGTGGCCGCCAGGTTAAAAAATAAACAAATCATAAATTGGAGTTATAGATACTCCACTTTATGGTAAAATCTCGCAATTGCCCTGATAGCTCAGCTGGATAGAGCGGTCCCCTCCTAAGGGACAGGTCGGTGGTTCGAATCCACTTTGGGGCACCAATGAAATCAATGTGTTACATCATAATTTAAGATTTTTTGTTGCTTTAAAAATCTTTGTGGCGCACTAATGGCGCACTTCTAAAGAAATACTCATAATTGACTGCAACACTTGCCAATAAATAAGGCATTAAGAAGCCGGTGTTATCGGGTTCATTTGTAGTGTCACCCGAAATCTATCCTCGCCATAATTTTTTAAGATAATGTTTGTCTTAGCGGCAAGTACCAAAAATTTTGACGTGTACCAATCTACTATTTGGGCGCAGTGATTTAGTTTTTTATTTGGATATTGTTATTTTTCGGGTTACTGGGGTTACCATGGTTACCTCTTTATTTGGCCTGGCCTGTAGCGGTATCCTCGGTTTTGTTGTCGGGGTTACTGGGGTTACCTATTCTGAATAGGGGGTAAGCAAGAATGGGCGAATAACTGATACCTAATACCTTGAGCTGGCTTGCAGGATTTAGGGATTAATAGATATTTTGTTGGCTACCAACTTAAAGCGGGACAGCTTCAGCGCAGACGAAAGGCTCAGGGCGAAAGACTAAGCCTAGGAGGCTAGCAACTTAAGGCGTGACAGGTAC
>CAIVGC010000464.1 GCA_903905335.1 uncultured Methylococcaceae bacterium | reverse complement strand
TCGTTGGGTTTTTTAGATAGTTTAAAAGCGTCAAGACTTAAAATAAGCAGCTAATACAACATAGTTATTCAGTTCTCCTCTTTGTTAAGAGGTAGATGATTACAATTCAAAAGGTGAGAGTGTGGCGATAATATCGAATACCGTAGGTTATATGGATGGGGATGTGTTGTTGGAAGCTTTTTTTGCTTTTGATGATGCCCAAGTAGGGCGCAGACCAGCGGTTTTAATTAATCATACTTGGGTGGGTAGAGATGATTTTGTTGCCGAAAAGGCGATAAAACTAGCTGAATTGGGTTATGTGGGCTTTGCTGTCGATATGTATGGTAAAGGCGTGCTAGGAACGAGTCCCGAACAGAATTCATTGTTGATGCAGCCTTTTATGGAGGATAGGCTGTTATTGCAAAAACGCATGCAGGCGGCATTGTATGCAGTGAGGTTATTGCCTTGGGTTGATGATCATAATATTGCAGCCATTGGTTTTTGTTTCGGTGGTTTGTGTGTTTTAGATTTGGCAAGATCTGGTAGTGATGTGAAAGGTGTGGTTAGCTTTCATGGTTTATTAGGTGCGCCAACACAAACACAGGGCAAACTTATTAAAGCTAAGGTATTAGCTTTGCATGGCCATGATGATCCTTTGGCTACGCCAGATCAGGTCATTGCTTTTGAGCAGGAAATGACGTTGGCGGGTGTGGATTGGCAGTTGCAGTGTTATGGACATACCGCACATGCCTTTACTAATCCATTGGCGAATGATCCAGATAATGGCATGGTTTACCGTGCCCATGCTGATAGTCGCTCATGGTTGGCTATGAAAAACTTCTTATCAGAAATTTTTGCTTAACATTAACACATCAATATTTTGACTATTTGGTATAATCGCCTGTTATTTAAGTTATAGGGGCGTATTTATTGCATGGAAGGATGTGGTGCGCTTAATTTTAGTCAAGAAATCATACCGATGCAGTCTTTTCGGTACACTGTTTAACTAGGGATCAATGTCAAACTTCGCTAAAGAAATTATACCTGTCAATCTCGAAGACGAGATGAAACAGTCTTATCTCGATTACGCAATGAGCGTTATTGTAGGCCGAGCTCTTCCAGATGTCAGAGATGGCCTAAAGCCAGTGCATCGCCGCGTGTTATACGCGATGAGTGAATTGGGTAACGATTGGAACAAACCCTATAAAAAATCGGCGCGTATCGTCGGTGATGTCATCGGTAAATATCATCCTCATGGTGATACTGCGGTGTATGACACTATGGTCCGTATGGCGCAACCTTTTTCCATGCGTTATATGTTGGTCGATGGGCAGGGTAACTTCGGTTCGGTCGATGGTGATCCACCCGCAGCAATGCGTTATACAGAAGTTCGTATGGCGAAGATTGCCCATGAATTGTTAGCGGATCTTGATAAAGAAACCGTTAATTTCATTCCTAACTACGACGAATCAGAAATACAGCCCGAAGTGTTGCCTACCCGAGTGCCTAATTTATTGGTGAACGGTTCTTCAGGTATTGCTGTGGGTATGGCGACTAATATTCCTCCGCATAATATGAAGGAAGTGGTAAGCGCCTGCTTGGCTATGATTGATAATCCTGACATTACGATTCCAGAGTTAATGGACTATATACCAGGCCCTGATTTTCCTACAGCGGGTTTCATCAATGGCGCTGCCGGTATTTACAATGCCTATACCACAGGGCGAGGTAAGATTTATTTGCGGGCTAGATGTCACTTTGAAGATATAGGTGACAGTAGTCGACAATCGATAGTGACTACTGAATTGCCTTATCAGGTCAACAAGGCACGTTTGCTTGAGAAAATTGCTGAGTTAGTTAAAGATGGTAAGCTTGAAGGCATTTCTGGCTTACGTGATGAGTCTGATAAAGACGGCATGCGCATGGTGATTGAATTACGTCGCGGTGAAGTGCCTGAAGTCGTATTGAATAATCTCTATAAGCAGACTCAATTCCAGACCGTTTTCGGTATTAATATGGTGGCTTTGCTGGACGGTCGTCCGCATTGTATGAATTTGCTGGATATACTCGGCGCGTTTATTAACCATAGACGCGAAATTGTGACTCGCAGAACTATTTATTTGCTACGTCGTGCTCGTGAACGAGCGCACATTTTAGAAGGTCTTGCGGTTGCGCTGGCTAATATCGATGAAATGATTTCGTTGATTAAAGCGGCAAGTAATCCTGCGGAAGCTAAAGAAGGCTTGTTGATAAGAACCTGGGATGCTGGATTAGTTTCGACTCTTTTGGAACGTGCTGAGGCGAGTCGCTCAAGACCCGAAGATTTGGGGGCTGAATTCGGTATTTTTGCAGGTGTTTATCGTCTTTCTGAAACGCAGGCACAAGCCATACTTGATTTACGTTTACATCGTTTAACGGGTTTAGAGCAAGATAAAATCGTTAATGAATATCGCCAGTTGCTAGAACAAATTGATGAGCATTTGTTTGTATTAAGTAGTGACGTTCGTTTGATGGAAATTATCAGGGAAGAACTAGTTGCTATTAAAGACCAGTATTCTGATGCGCGTCGTACCGAAATTATCCAAAACCAGTTAGATTTATCAGAGCAGGATTTAATTACTGAAGAAGATATGGTGGTAACCATGTCTCACGAAGGTTATGTTAAGTCTCAGCCCTTAAGTGATTACAAAGCGCAACGACGCGGTGGACGAGGTAAGTCAGCGACAGCTACTAAAGAATTGGATTATGTTGATAAGCTGATTGTCGCTAATACCCATGATACGATTTTATGTTTCTCTTCACGAGGTAAAGTCTATTGGATGAAGGTTTATCAATTGCCTGTGGCCAGTCGTGCTGCTCGTGGCAAGCCTTTTGTTAATTTATTGCCGCTAGAGCAGGGTGAAAAGATTAACGCGATCTTACCTATCCGTGAATTCACTGAAAATAAATTTATTTTTATGGCGACTTCAGCGGGTACCGTTAAAAAGACGCCATTAACCGAATTTGAGCGTCAACGTACTACTGGTAAAATCGCCATCGACTTAAGAGATGACGATACCTTGGTTGGAGTTGCAGTTACCGACGGTCAGCAAAATGTCTTATTGTTCGGTAGTACCGGTAAAGCAGTGTGCTTTAACGAAACCGATGTTCGTTCTATGGGGAGAACTGCTTCGGGTGTCCGTGGTATGCGCTTGCAGTCAGGGCAAAGAATCATTTCCTTGATTATTGCAACCGAAGGCACGGTGCTTAATATTACCGAAAACGGTTATGGTAAACGCACTAAGTTAGAAGAGTTTACCTGTCATAAGCGTGGCGGACAGGGTTTAATTGCCATACAAACCTCTGAGCGTAATGGTTCAGTTGTCGGTGCGGTATTGGTTAATGATAACGATGAAATAATGTTGATTACCGATGGCGGTACTTTGGTACGTACTCGTGTTGATGGTATTTCGGTGGTTGGTCGTAATACGCAAGGTGTCACTATTATTCGTTTAGGTAAAAATGAAAAAGTGATCGGAGTTGATCGAATTGAAGGTTTGGCAGGTATTGATGACGATGAAGAAGATGGCGAATTCGATACTGCATTAGACGCTGATAAAGTGCTAATTGATGATGCCGATTTAGCTCCTAGTGTAGATGATGAAATAGAACAACACGAAGAGTAATCTTAATGTAGCTTGGGTTAGCGAAAGCTTAACCCAAGCTTTACAAATACTTAGAATTGTCGAATTACGTTGGATTAGCTCTAGCGAGCTGTTTTTTCGGTATTTGTGAGCGCTCAATGGTTATAATAGCCGGCGAAAAACCTTAGCTTCTTGTTGCATAGCTAAAGAATTCCATTTTAAAGTTTAACTACGAGTAAATTATGTCCAGAGTATTTAATTTTAGTGCCGGTCCATCTGCATTCCCAGAGTCAGTGTTATTGCAAGCGCAACAGGAAATGTTGGAATGGCGTAGTAGTGGCATGTCAGTGATGGAGATGAGTCATAGAGGCAAACATTTTTCTATCATTGCTGAAGAGCTAGAAAGTGATTTGCGTAGTTTGATGGCGATACCAGATAACTACAAGGTATTGTTTTTACAAGGCGGCGCATCGGCGCAGTTTTCATTCATACCGCAAAATCTTTTAAACGGTAAAACTAAAGCTTGTTATCTTAAAACCGGTGCTTGGTCTGAAAAAGCGGTTAAAGATGCGCAAAGTTATTGTGACGTTTTGGTGAGTGCTAGCTCAGAAGATACTAAATTTACTAGTATCCCTGATGCATCTACTTGGGAGTTGGATGAGCAAGCCGCTTATTTACATTACACGTCTAATGAAACGATACATGGAGTGGAATTTCAAAGCATACCTGATGCTAAAGGTTTAACTTTGGTTTCGGATATGTCATCGAATATCTTATCTCGTCATATCGATGTCAGTCAGTATGGTTTGATTTATGCAGGAACTCAAAAGAACATGGGGCCTGCGGGTGTAACTGTGGTGATCGTCAGAGAAGACTTGATAGGACATGCTGCTAAAACAGTGCCTTCAGTATTTAACTACGCTGAACAGGTTAAGAATCAGTCTATGTTAAACACCCCTGCCACCTATAATTGGTACCTAGTTGGACTAGTGCTGAAGTGGTTAAAAACGCAAGGTGGAGTTGCAGCGATTGAACAACATAATATTGCTAAGTCGACTAAGCTTTATCAGGCTATTGATCAATCAGCGTTTTATTCAAACCCGGTTGCTATACCAGCGCGTTCACGAATGAATGTGCCTTTTATTCTAGCTGATGAGAGTTTGGATAAGTCCTTTTTGGTAGCAGCCGAAGCTCAAGGTTTGTTTGAATTGAAAGGCCATCGTTCAGTAGGCGGTATGCGAGCTAGTATTTACAATGCCATGTCAGAAGCGGGCGTACAGGCTTTGATTGACTTTATGGCCGAATTTGAACGCACTCATTAATCGAAACGTATTTATACAGAGCCGCAGTTATGCCTTTAGTGACCCCACTTTCTGAATTAAGAGAAAAAATCGATGCAATTGATGAAAAGATATTGCATTTGATCAATCAGCGTGCGTCTTGTGCCATAGAGGTTGCTAAAACCAAAATAGCCCAAGGCGAACAAGGTACTTTTTACCGTCCAGATCGTGAGTCTCTGGTTTTAAGGCGCATTATGGAGTTAAATCAGGGGCCTTTCTCTGATGTAGCGGCAGCAGGCTTTTTTAGAGAATTGATGTCAGCTTGCTTGGCGTTGGAAAAGCCTATGGATGTGGCGTTTTTAGGGCCTGAAGGGACTTTTACTCAGCAAGCTGTCTTTAAGCATTTTGGTCATGCAGTTAAAACGATACCCGTAACGACCATTAACGAAATATTTAATGCAGTAGAGTCTGAGCACTGTCAATTTGGTGTAGTACCCGTTGAAAACTCGACTGAGGGTGTTATTAGTCATACCTTGGATCGTTTTTTGACCTCGCCGCTAAAAATATGCGGTGAAGTTGAAATTAGGGTGCATCAAAATTTAATGGGGCATGCCAGTAGTCTGGCTGAAATAACAGAAGTGTACTCTCATCAGCAATCATTAGCTCAGTGTAGGCAATGGTTAGATAAGCATTTGCCTCATGCTAGGTTGACGGCAGTCAATAGTAATGCTGAAGCTGCTCGATTGGCTTTAGATAATAAGCATAGCGCTGCTATCGCGGGTATGGTTGCTGCTGAAGTTTATAACTTAGCCATTATTGCCAAAAACATTGAAGATGAACCTAACAATACCACTCGTTTTATCATTATTGGCCAACAATTATCATCGC
>CAIVGC010000463.1 GCA_903905335.1 uncultured Methylococcaceae bacterium | reverse complement strand
CGAAAGGCAAAGGGTTAAGTCTAGTACCTGTCACGCCTTAAGTTGCTAGCCTCCTAGGCTTAATCTTTCGCCCTGAACCTTTCGTCTGCGCTGAAGCTGTCCCGCTTTAAGTTGGTAGCCAATTTTTTTAACTAGCTAGCTAGCAATTCTTTCAAGTTTTTATCAATAAACTTTGTATCTTCTTCATGAACACCGCCACCTGCAAAGTGTCCCCATACTCCAGGTATCGGTCTGAGTTCAGCATTAGGCATATTACTTACCTCAATAGCATTATCAGCTACAGGGAAATATAAGTCCCGTTCTCCAGGCATAACATATGCTTTTGCTTGGATTGCCCCAAGTGCTTTTTTGAAATCACCTTTGAATACTGGATTTGCGCTGATATCCCCATACTGCCATGACCATAGCATTGCTAAGAGATTATTCGCATCTTTAACTAAGAAGAAGCCTTCCCAAAAAGCTACTAAAAAGTCTTCTAATGAAGTGTAACCAAGCTTACGCCATTCTTCTTGCATATAAAATGCTTGTGACATGCCCCAACCAGCATAAACTCGTCCAACGCCACGCAGACCTTTATGCGGATTTACATCATACCATCCTTGGTTCCAAGCAACGTCATTCGTGAGTGCAGCCTTGACACCTTCCAAAAATACAAAATTGTGGGGGGCAGTCTTGGCTGAGCCACAAAATGGCGCAATACGTTCAACCATCTCAGGATACAAACATCCCCATTGGTTGGTTTGTTGTGCACCCATTGACCAACCCACCACAAGTTTAATTTTACTAATGCCGAATTTCTCAGTCACTAAACGATGTTGATTGGTTACATTATCGAACAGCGTAACATTTGGAAATCGTGATTTATTATATGGCTCTGGAGTGTTACTTGGTGAAGAAGAAAGACCGTTACCAAACATATTCGGAACAATAATGAAATACTTTTCAGGATCTAGAGCCATTCCTTTACCGATCAACCACTCATTATCATAGTGCTGACCGGAGTACCATGTCGGATAAACTATTACATTACTTTTATCAGCATTGAGTTTGCCATATGTTTTATACGCTAGTTTGGCGTCCCGCAAAGTTGCTCCACATTGCAACAAAACATTTCCTAAGTCGAAAACTTCGTAATCCATTATTTATCCTCTCGTTTAAATGTAAATTATGAAACCCGAATTTATATTCGGGTGCAACACCCTTTAAAAAGGTTGGATGGTATAGTTTCCGTCTACCAAAAACAAAAAAACTAAAGAGGTGTCCAATGCGAACAGCGAACAACATTTACCCATCTAACCTAAGAAGAAAGATACCATATCTACATAAAACATAAGAAAAAAGTTTCCGCAGGTCAAATAGCCAAAGATAAAAGTACTATCACTAGAGAATTGAAACGAAATACTAGCAACCGTGGGTATAGTCATCATACAAGGTTGGGCAACATTTAACGGTCAAAATGCCCGATGGATTTTCCCAATGCTATTCATACATTTCAACTTAAAATGGCGAAATCACTAAAGAAGGTATATCCATTCACATATAAAATGATGTATTGACTGCTTTTAAGTCTAAAAATAAAATCACGTTAATTTTAGCCAAAGAACCAATACCCAACTACAATTGCAGCAATAATCCCTGAAAAATCGGCTATTATTCCACACACAGCGGCATGACGAATTCGTTTTATGCCTACTGCACCAAAGTAAATAGCTAAGACATAAAATGTAGTTTCAGTACTGCCTTGAACAATAGAAGCTAATCGCCCTGCAAATGAATCAGCTCCATGCGACTTCATAGTATCAATCATCATCGCTCTGGCACCACTGCCACTAAAAGGCTTCATAAGAGCCGTGGGCAAGGCATCAACAAAACGACTATCCATACCCAAAGATTGCACACCAATTCGCACTAAATCTGCTAGCAAATCCAATGCGCCACTGGCTCTAAATACACCAATTGCCACTAACATAGCGACCAAATAAGGTACTATTAAGATGGCTGTTTGAAAGCCCTCTTTTGCACCTTCGATAAAGGCTTCATAGGCATTAATACCTTTATGTATAGCCTGAACAATAAAACAAATAATCAAAGAAAATATAACTAGGTTACTGATAATGGAGGATTGCTCTAGCATTTGTGCTTGGGTTAAGCTAGAAAAATAAGCCAACAAACCACCCACCACTAAAGTGAAGCCGCCTAGATAAGCCAAAACTACTTTATCGAGTAAGTTTATCTTTTGAACTAGTGATACAGAAAATAAACCCATCATTGCTGACACATAAGTGGCTATCAATATCGGAATAAAAACATCAGTGGGGTTGGCGGCGCCAAGTTGAGCGCGATATGTAAAAATAGTTACCGGAAATAAAGTAACTCCGGCGGTATTGATCACCAAAAATAAAATTTGTGCGTTACTGGCGGTGTCGGGTTTAGGATTCAATGTTTGTAATTCTTGCATTGCTTTAATACCCAATGGTGTTGCGGCATTATCCAGACCTAAGGCGTTCGCAGCGATATTCATCACAATTGCCCCTAAAGCGGGGTGACCTTTTGGTACTTCCGGCATTAATCGGCTAAATAATGGTGTCAAGCATTGCGTGATTATGTCAATAAAACCACTCTTTTCACCGATTTTCATAATGCCTAGCCATAACGCTAAAATACCGCTTAAACCTAAGGATATTTCAAAGGCTGATTTAGATAGCTTAAACAAGGCTTCGATGATCTCTGAGAAAACTTGCTGATCGCCTAAAATAAGTAACTTAAACAGAGCTGTTAAGAATGCGATCAGGAAGAAAGAAATCCAAATAATATTTAGCACAATAAGATAGATTTCTTAATTACTGCAATCAGCGTTTATAAAAAGACCATTACATCAAAATATTATTATGAATTAACAGATAACTCATAAATTTTATTAAATAAAGAAAAAGGCATTTTTAGTCACAGCTACGATACCGATATAAACTATACAAGCCATTGCTGCTATAAACGCTAGCCATTTTGCAGCACCATGACGTTTCATTACAAACACACCTAGACCTATATAACCGAGTAAAACTAAAAGCTTAGCGACTATCCAGCCGTATTCACCGGACAACCAACCGCCTTGAAACACTAAAGCAAAACCACTACCTATTAGTAATGTATTAATGATATGAGGTGTAATGTTAAAAACTTTTCGTTTTAGTAAAGATGGATTGATTTCGGACAAAATCACCCTGCCTACAAAACTAATTAAAGACAACAAAATAAAGCTTAGATGTAAGGTTTTAAGCATGAACTTCTCAAGGTAAAAAGTTAAAGCAGCGTTATGAAACGCTACTATTGAAAGAATCTGTTATAAACAGATCCGTTATTTTGGTGTATTAAGATACTGGGTAATAACACCTTGTAACAATTCTTTATTGAGCACCTGATTATCCACTTTAAGATAAGCAACGGCCTCATCGCTGTGTAGCGTCACTTCCTCTACGCCATTTAGCGTTAATATTTCAGCGGCAAAAGCATCTGCCTCTGTAGCATTGAGTTGTTCAAGTGAAATCAGTAAATTTGCCCAGTAACGCGGCGGAGTCATACTAAATGATAACAGCAACCAACTTGCGGCAATCGCGGCACAAAATATAAAGACACCACTGGCACCATAAACACCATAACACCAACCACCGATTCCACCACCAATGCCAGCACCTAAGAATTGACAAGTAGAATAAACGCCCATAGCGGTACCTCTTAAATCACCTGGTGCTGTTTTAGAAATTAAAGACGGCAACGTAGCTTCTAATAAATTAAAGCCGGTAAAAAATAACCAAAGAAAACCAACTATGCCGACTAAGCTTGAATGAAATTGCATGAGTCCCAAATCAGCGATGACTAAAGCTGCGATAGCGCCTATAAAAACCGGCTTCATTTTGCGTTTTTTCTCAGCTAAAATTATAAAAGGAATGATGGCGACCATTGAAATCACAAAAACCGGCAAATAGACCTGCCAATGCAGTGCAGGTAATAGTCCTGCATCTCTCAATAACAAAGGTACGACTACAAAACTGGCCGTTAAAATGGCGTGTAAAACAAAAATCCCATAATCTAAACGCAGTAAGTTTGGATTCTTTAATATCTTGGAAAACTGTCCAGGCACCAACTCTGCATCTCGGTGTTTTTTTGATTGTTTAGGATTAGGTACTTTATAAAGTATAACTAAAATAGCCAACAAAGAGAGTCCAGCAATCAGCCAAAATATACCGTGCACACCAATAAAACCTGCGATTACAGGACCTGCGGTAATCGCTATACCAAACGAAACGCCGATACTAAGACCGATAATAGCCATCGCTTTAGTACGATGTACTTCTTGAGTTAAATCTGCGACTAAGGCCATGATCGGAGCAGCAATGGCGCCAGACCCTTGTATGGCTCGTCCTAATAACACGCCATATATACTGGTAGAAATCGCCGCCACCACACTACCGGCAAAGAACAGTAGTAAGCCAATAATAATGAGTTTTTTTCTACCATAACGGTCCGACATCAAGCCGAAAGGAATCTGTAAAATAGCCTGACTAATCCCGTAAACACCAATCGCCATACCAATTAATGATGGCGTTGAGCCATCCAATTGTTCAGCAAATAACGATAACACTGGCATAATCAGAAATAGCCCCAGCATACGCAAGGCGTAAATACTAGCTAAAGAACCAATGGCACGTTTTTCCGATGGTGTCATCGGACTAGTAATATCCTGCATGTTTGTCAAAACCGGTCGCTCCTTTGCGCCTAAATATATAAGTGATTATGCGTTGCCAGAACAACGCTTGTAGATAATAGTATGTTCATTATACTAATAATAAACTAAGTGCTGCTTTGAAACTCACTTAAGCTAAATGTTTTCATAGTAGCGTTTTAAGTAAAACCCCGTATAGGAAGCAGCACATTCAGAAACTTTCTGAGGTGTGCCCTCGGCAACTAAGGTACCTCCCCCATCACCACCTTCTGGCCCCATATCAATGACCCAGTCCGCCGTTTTAATGACATCTAAATTGTGTTCGATAATAATGACCGTATTACCGTGATCGCGCAGAGTATGTAAAACGCCCAATAATTGCTTTATATCATGAAAGTGCAAGCCGGTCGTAGGTTCATCTAAAATGTATAAGGTTCTTCCCGTGTCGCGTTTAGATAGTTCTTTAGCTAATTTAACGCGCTGCGCTTCGCCTCCTGACAAGGTTGTCGCGTTTTGACCTAAAGTAATATAACTTAAACCGACTTGAGTGAGGGTTTGTACTTTTCTTGCTAAGGTTGGTACCGCGCTAAAAAACGAGCAGGCATCTTCAACTGTCATATCCAAGACTTGATTGATGGTTTTGCCTTTATAGCGTATTTCTAAAGTTTCGCGATTATAACGCTTACCATTACAAGCATCACAATGCACAAAAATATCAGGTAAAAAGTGCATTTCTACTTTAATAACGCCATCACCTTTACAGGCTTCACAGCGACCGCCTTTAACATTAAAGCTAAAACGTCCTGGTGTATAACCGCGTGAGCGTGATTCTGGCGTGGCAGAGAATAATTCTCTTATCGGTGTAAACAAGCCTGTGTAAGTCGCAGGATTAGAACGAGGCGTACGTCCAATAGGGCTTTGATCAATATCAACGACTTTATCAAAATGCTCCATACCTTCAATGGCCGAGCAAGGCGCAGGAATAACACCGGCACGGTTAATCATTCTTGCTGCATAGCGGTACAAAGTATCATTAACTAAGGTTGATTTTCCTGAACCAGACACGCCCGTTACACAAGTCAATAAGCCTACTGGAAAAGAAATATCGACATTTTTTAAATTATTGCCATGCGCATTACGTAGGGTTATAAGCTTATCTTTATCTACTGGTGTTAAGGTCTCTGGAATAGTAATACCGAGTTTACCCGATAAATATCTACCCGTTAATGAGTCTTCATTGTTAAGTATATCTTCTAAGGTGCCTTGTGCGATAATCTGACCACCATGAACTCCAGCACCGGGACCAATATCAACAATATGTTGTGCCGCACGTATAGCATCTTCATCATGCTCTACAACAATCACGGTATTGCCTAAATCTCGCAAATGAAACAAGGTATT
>CAIVGC010000462.1 GCA_903905335.1 uncultured Methylococcaceae bacterium | reverse complement strand
GGTGAAACCAATGAATTAGTACTAGCAGCCGCCTATTTAGCTGGCGTAGATCGAATATTCACTATTGGTGGCGCACAAGCTATTGCAGCATTGGCTTATGGCACACAAACCATACCTGCGGTCGCTAAAATAGTCGGCCCAGGCAACATTTATGTCGCTACCGCAAAAAAAATGGTCTATGGCGTTGTTGGCATAGACATGATTGCAGGTCCTTCAGAAATATTAATTATCTGTGATGGAAAAACCAATCCTGACTGGATAGCCATGGATATGTTTTCACAAGCAGAGCACGATGAAAATGCACAAGCCATTTTAATCAGTGACGATGATAACTTTTTATTGGCCGTACAACAGAGCATTGATACCTTACTACCTACCATGGAACGTGCCGAAATCATTAAGGCATCGCTATCAACGCGAGGTGCTTTAATCAAAGTTAATGATTTAACACGAGCAGCTGAGGTTGCTAATCTTATTGCACCTGAACATTTAGAGCTTTCTGTTGAAGACCCTCAAACCTTAAGCAAAAGTATCCGTCATGCAGGCGCTATTTTCATGGGGCGATATACTGCTGAAGCTTTGGGCGATTATTGTGCAGGGCCTAATCATGTATTACCAACATCAAGTACTGCGCGTTTTTCATCACCCTTGGGTGTTTATGACTTCCAAAAACGCTCTAGTATCATTAACTGTTCTGCTAGCGGTGCCGATAATTTAGGTAAGGTAGCCTCCATACTGGCAAGAGGTGAAAGCTTAACCGCTCATGCTCGCTCTGCAGAATACAGGATTAAATCTTGAACCTTATATCTCGTCCTTTTGAAATAACCTCTATTTTTCGTAAAGAAATTTTAGCAATGTCTGCCTATAAGGTAGCAGATGCCCAAGGATTAATTAAATTGGATGCCATGGAAAACCCATACAACTGGCCTGAAGACCTAAAGTTAGCGTGGTTAGCCACCCTAAAAGACTGTCCTATAAATCGCTATCCAGATCCTACTGCGCAAGAACTATCTCAAACCATCAAGCGTACGTATCAAATAGATGATCAATTTGATGTCATGCTGGGCAATGGCTCTGACGAAATTATTCAGTTGCTATTAATGGCCTTGCCAAATACTGCTAGCGTTATGGCACCTGCTCCCGGCTTTGTCATGTACAAGCAACTGAGCGACTGTTTAGGCTTAAATTATCTAAGCATTCCACTGCGAGCAGACGATTTTGATTTAGATTTACCAACGATGTTGGAAACAATCAGGCTCTATCAACCCTCAGTAATTTTCCTAGCTTACCCCAACAACCCAACTGGGAATTTATTCAGCCATTCAGCCATTCTTGAAATCATAAACCTTGCTAAGGGACTTGTGGTAATTGATGAAGCTTACGCACCGTTTGCTGACGCTAGCTTTATAGATTCTTTACCTGCACATGACAACTTATTAGTTATGCGCACTGTCTCTAAGCTAGGACTAGCTGGCTTACGCTTAGGTTATATTATAGGTCGACCAGCAATTATCGAACAGCTCAATAAAATTCGACTACCTTATAATATAAATAGCCTTACACAACTTAGTGCCAACTTCGCATTGTGCAACTATGCTATCTTTGACTTTCAAACCAACAAAATCTGCCGAGAAAGATCACGAATATTTAATCAACTAAACACACTCACTGGGATAATCGCCTATCCGAGCTCGGCTAACTTTATTTTATTTAAGACATCTACAGATCAGGCTAACCGTATTTTCTTAGCTATCAAAGAACAAGGTGTTTTAATTAAAGATATGAGCTCACAAGGTGGATTATTAGCAGATTGCTTACGAGTAACCATTGGTAAGCCGGTTGAAAATGACGCATTTATAACAGCCTTAAAAAATTGCCTCTAAGCAAAGCTGTTCTTTATTTAACCAATATCACTGTGTTTATCAGTCAACCCCTTACCGTGATAATAGTAAAAACATCACTTTAAAGTAAACAATTCACACTAAGCACTTCAAATTCACTAGCGTCTAATGGTATATTGACCCGACAATAAGAAAGTGCTGCAATGCCGCTATATAATCAGGAGAGTTTTATAATGAATAATAAAGGCGTCGATAAGTCTAAACGCCAGTTTCTAACCTCGGCATTGACCGTGGTTGGGGCTGTCGGCTCAGGCTATTTAGCTATTCCTTTTCTTGCACAAATGCAGCCTAGTGTAAAAGCCATGGCCGCTGGAGCGCCTGTTGAAGTTGATATCAGCAAAATTGAAACTGGACAACTTATTAGGGTTGCTTGGAGAGGAAAACCCGTTTGGATTCTTAATAGAACACCTGAAGTTCTTGCCACATTAAAGACCTTAGATAGCGAACTTAGAGATCCTCTTTCTAATGAATCTGATCAACCCCCTTCTAGTAAGAATCCAGGGCGCTCTATTAAACCAGAGATTTTTGTCGCTGTCGGCTTGTGTACCCATTTAGGATGCTCACCAACCTTTCGCCCTGAAATTGCACCTAATGATTTAGGTGAGCAATGGAAAGGTGGTTTCTTCTGTCCATGCCATGGCTCTTGGTTTGATCTTGCTGGCCGTGTTTACCGTGGCGTGCCAGCCCCTAGTAATCTAGAAATTCCGCCTTATCGTTATATCACCGATACACGAATCATTGTTGGCGAAGCTTCAGAGGAGAAAAAAGCATGAAACCTACCCGTTTAAATGCCTGTGGCGATTGGGTTTTAGATCGTTTTCCCGTTACAAAATTCTGGAATGAGCATATGGCGCATTATTACGCGCCTAAGAACTTCAATTTCTGGTATTTTTTTGGCTCTTTAGCTTTATTGGTTTTGGTCAATCAAATCATTACCGGCATTTTATTGACTATGAATTATAAGCCAGATGCCAAACTGGCATTTGATTCTATCGAATATATCATGCGTGATGTGCCTTGGGGCTGGTTAGTTCGCTATATGCATTCTACCGGTGCCTCTGCATTTTTCATCGTCATTTATCTGCACATGTTCAGGGGTATCATGTATGGATCTTTTAAGCATCCTAGAGAATTAATTTGGATTTTCGGCATGTTGCTTTTTGTTGCCTTAATGGCCGAAGCATTTATGGGCTATTTATTACCTTGGGGTCAAATGTCCTATTGGGGCGCTCAGGTTATTATTTCTTTATTTAGCGCTATTCCTGTTATTGGCGATGATTTATCGCTTTGGATACGAGGCGATTATGTTATTGCTGATGCAACCTTAAACAGATTCTTCGCGTTCCACGTTATTGCTGTACCTTTAGTCTTAGTGATGCTTGTATTTATGCACATCGTTGCTTTGCATGAAGTCGGCTCAAATAACCCTGACGGCATTGAAATTAAAGAATCAAAAGATCCTTGGGGACATCCTGTAGATGGCATTCCCTTTCATCCTTACTACACTGTTAAAGACATCGTAGGGGTTGCCGTTTTTCTATTGTTCTTTGCTACCGTTATTTTTTACATGCCAGAAATGGGCGGTTATTTTCTAGAACATGCCAATTTCATTCCTGCTGACCCGATGAAAACACCAGAACACATCGCACCGGTATGGTATTTCACACCATTTTATTCAGTACTAAGAGCTATTCCAGATAAATTCGCTGGCGTAATTGCTATGGGTGGCTCTATTGTCGTATTGTTTCTGTTGCCTTGGCTAGATCGATGCCCTGTAAAATCTATCCGCTATCGTGGTGGTATTTTCAAGAAAGCATTGTTTTTATTTGTAGTCAGTTTTATAGCACTAGGTTATTTAGGCACACAACCCGTCACGCCCGTAGCAACCATTCTTGCAAGACTTTTTACTACGATTTATTTTGGCTTTTTCTTACTCATGCCAATTTATACCCGCTGGGAGAAAACTAAACCAGTACCCAAAAGCTTAACTAAAGACCATAGCCTTGAAGAGCAACTACATGCTATTGAAGAGCAATTTCCTGCTCTTATTGAAGAGATTACTGCGTTAAAACCTGTTGCTACTGAAATTGGCCACCCTGCATTTAAAAGCTCTTTTTTTAACAGGCGCCCCAATCCGGTTGGCATTAAAAATGTAGCCACTCGCTTAGCAAAAAAACTAATAGAGAGCTTAGATTGATATGAAAAAATTACTCATCATATTGTTATTAACCTTATCATTCGGTGCAATCGCGAATGAAGAAATAGAACTGCAATCAGCAAAGATCGATCTTTCTGATAATGAATCGTTGCAACGCGGAGCAAAGCATTTTGTTACCTACTGTTTAGGTTGCCACTCAGCAAAGCATATTCGTTATTTGCGCATTGCCATTGATGTGGGTGCTGATCCACAAAAAGTACTAAAAGATATCGCACCTGAAGGCGCTAGTATTTATGACCAACTACATAGTGCAATGAACAAACACGACGCTGAAAAGTGGTTTGGCACACAACCACCTGACTTATCATTAATTGCAAGGTCACGCGGCGCTGATTGGCTATATAGCTATTTAAAAAGCTATTATGTAGATACGTCTAAGCCCTTAGGCGTTAATAATCTGGTATTCAAAGATACTGCAATGCTTAACCCACTTTGGCAATTACAAGGTGAACAGCATGCAGAACAAAGAAAAACTATCTACGGTGAATATACTAAGCTAATCATTGATGAGCCAGGTACATTATCTGAAAAAAACTTTGATCTTTTTGTTAATGATCTTGTTAATTTTCTAGTTTATGTTGGTGAACCTGTACAACTCGAAAGACAACGACTAGGAAAATATGTCATATTTTTCTTATTAATATTTTTAGTCATCGCGTATCTTCTGAAAAAGGAATATTGGAAAGACGTCCATTAACTTTTGATTTATAAAGAAAACAAGGATGTTTTCTTTATAATATAGATCATAAGCGCTAAACAATACTAAAGCCTTTTATGCTACAATGGCACTTTTTACCGCCCTACATGTCCCAAGAGGTTGTTATTCGTGGCAAATATTATTACCCGTAAATCTGTAATGACGCTTTTTTCATCACCCACATGCGCCATGAGTCATTGCGCTCGTTTTGTTTTACACGAAAAAGGGATCACCGCAGATATAGAGTATTATGATCCAACTAATCCTCCCGAAGATTTATTGGAACTTAACCCTAATGGAACATCACCAACATTGATTGAGCGTGACTTAGTTCTTTATGATTCACGTATTATTATGGAATATCTTGATGAGCGTTTTCCTCATCCCCCTTTGCATCAAATGGATCCTGTTTCACGAGCAAATGCAAGAATGCTCATTAAACGTATAGATCAAGATTGGTATCAACTCTTAGATGAAATATTATTCTCAGGAGAGAAAAAATCTGCCCGTGCCAAGAAAATGCTGAGAGAAAGCATTCTATCTGCTGAGCCAATATTCGCTGCACGTCCTTATTTCATGAATGATGAGTTCTCATTGATTGATTGTGTAATTGCACCACTTTTATGGCGATTACCCAGTATTGGAATAGATATATCTACACCAAATGATGTAATCACAAATTACGCACAGAGACTCTTCAAAAGACCTGCATTTAAGCTTAGTCTTAGTGAAGCTGAAAAAGAAATGTCAGAGCCTTTAAAATAATGACCTCATTAAAGCCTTATTTAATTCGATCAATTTATGAATGGATTATTGATAACGATTTAACACCACACCTTTTAGTAGATGCAGAAAATAACGAAGCTATTTTACCTCAGCAATTTATTGAAGACGGTAAAATTGTATTAAACATTAGACCCCAAGCTATCCAAGCACTGGTACTAGGTAACAATGAAATACAATTTAGCGCCCGATTTAGTGGCAAACCCATGAATATAGTTGCTCCAGTTGCTGCAATCATGGCTATTTATGCTAAAGAAAATGGTAAAGGCATGATCTTTGATCAAGAAGATGAAGAGCCAGAAAATACACCACCTAAAAATAAACCGCCAACAAGGCCGGCATTACGTGTAGTCAAATAGTCATAAATCCCTGCTATATTAGCCTCAATGATATAACAGGGTATTCTTAACACGCACATCAAAACGACTTATAACTTTTCACAATAAGGTATAGTGATTCGTAATAGGTACTCCCCTCTTTTCTACCAATTTTCAACTTTGATAAATAATATTCATCCATTTAAACTCGGCGTATTTTTTCGCTAATCTACGAGAACTAAAAAATGCCAGATCTGCGCACACCGTATTACCTTATTGACGAAACCAAACTACTAAAGAACTTAGAAATCATCAAGACTATCCGTGAGCAATCTGGTGCAAAATCGGTTTTAGCACTCAAATGTTTTTCAACATGGAGTGTGTTTGATCTTATGAGTCAATACATGGATGGCACGACTAGCAGTTCACTTTTTGAAGCCCAATTGGGTCATGATAAATTTGGCAAAGAAGTCCACGCTTATAGTGTGGCTTACTCTGCGGATGAAATTAATGCTGTCGCAAAATTTGCAGATAAAATTATATTCAACTCTATCTCTCAATTACAGTTATTCCATGATTCCGTAAGTCATCTTAAAGTTGGACTACGCGTAAACCCAGGAATTAGTTATTCTCATTTTGACTTAGCTGATCCAGCAAGAAAATACTCAAGACTCGGCGTCTGTAGCCTACAGGAACTTGACGCCGTTTCTGAGCAGATAACTGGCATCATGTTTCACTTTAATTGTGAAAATGACGATATAGAAAATATTACTGACGCCATTAATAAAATTGCCAATAAATACAGTGATGTATTGAGAAAAATGCAATGGGTCAGTTTTGGTGGTGGCATTTATTTCACCAAAGATGACTATCCATTAGAAAAATTCTGCCAAGTTTTAAAAGATTTTTCAGAAACATTTGGTGTGCAAGTTTATCTTGAGCCTGGTGAAGCGGCTATCACTGGTTGCGCTGAACTAGTCACCACGGTGCTCGATATCGTTCATAATGAAATGGATATCGCAATCGTTGATGCCTCTATCGAAGCACACATGCTAGATCATCTCATTTATCACACACATCCCAAGATTTCATCCCATGAGTCTGGAGATAACCCCATACTCATCGCTGGCAGAACCTGCCTAGCGGGTGATTTATTCGGACACTACGAACTTGACACTCCGTTAAAAAGGGGTGAAATCGTCAGCTTTGCTGATGCGGCGGGCTACACGATGGTAAAGAAAAATTGGTTTAATGGCGTTGCCATGCCATCAATAGCAGTAAAAAGACTAAATGGTACTGTAGAACTAGCTCGCAGTTTCGACTATAACGATTATATCAATTGTTTATCATAAGAGGATTCATCATATGAAAAAAAATGTAATGATTATTGGCGCTGGAGGCGTGGCGCATGTTGCCGCCCATAAGGCTGCTATGAATAACGATGTCTTAGGTGATATCTGTATTGCCTCACGGACTCAAGAAAAATGCGATGCCATTATTGCAAGCATTCATCGCAAAGGACATTTAAAAAATACTGAAGGCAAGCTTTATTCAGCTCAATTAGATGCCCTAGATATTCCAGCAGCAATTAAGCTCATTAAAGAAACAGGTTCAGAAATTGTCATCAATTTAGGTTCTGCTTTTCTTAATATGTCCATATTGGAAGCTTGTATCGAAGCAGATGTCGCTTATATCGACACTGCAATACACGAAGATCCAGACAAAGTATGCGAAGAGCCACCTTGGTACGCTAATTACGAATGGAAACGTAAAGACCGTTGCGCTGAAAAAGGCATCACCGCTATTTTAGGTGCAGGCTTTGATCCAGGTGTCGTTAACGCTTATTGCGCACTCGCCGTTAAACGTTATTTTGATAAAATTGACACTATTGATATCCTTGATGTTAATGCAGGAAGTCATGGCCGTTATTTTTCAACTAACTTTGACCCCGAAATTAATTTTCGTGAGTTCGTAAAGGTTTGGACTTGGATAGATCGTCAATGGGCTGAATTCCCAACTCACTCCGTAAAAAGAGAATATGATTTCCCTGTTGTAGGAAAACAACCGATTTATTTGAATGGCCATGACGAATTACATTCTTTGTCAAAAAACATCAATGCAAACAGCATTCGTTTTTGGATGGGCTTCGGTGATCATTACATCAATGTCTTTACTGTGCTACGCACACTAGGCTTTTTATCACACCTACCTGTAACACTAACGACAGGCCAAGAAGTTGTACCACTTAAAATGGTTAAAGCACTACTTCCTGATCCTATGACGCTAGCGCCCGGCTATACAGGTAATACCTGTATCGGTAACTTTATTAAAGGCTGGAAAGATGGCGAAAAGCGTGAAGTCCTGATCTATCAAGTATCAGACCACAAAAAATGTTACGAAGAAGTTGAGTCGCAAGGCATTAGCTACACCGCTGGTGTGCCACCCGTTGCTGCCGCCATGTTAATAGCAACAGGCGAATGGGATACTCATACCATGGTTAACGTCGAAGAGCTTGATCCTGAACCGTTCATAGCTATCTTAGACAGAATCGGTCTCCCTACTCAAATATTAGAAATCGAACCAGATAGCCTTAACTCTTTTGATGGTACTGTAAAAGCATTAGCACTAGAACTATTAGAATCAACCGCCACGGTTACAGTTTCTGCAGCGAATCCTATGATTGCAGTCACTGCTAAAAAATAAGCTAGATAATACATTATACTTACCCCATCAATCAGATACATTCACTGCGTCTGATTGATGGAATAAGATTAAACTACAACGCTTTAGTCTTTATTTTAGCGCAACGTGAACATTGAAAACCAGTTATTAACTTACCCAACTTGACATCAAACTTCTTGTCGTTAAGCACTATCCATTTATGAAAGCCACTACGACACAGCGAGTTACCTTTATGCCGCTCAGCGACACTAGGCCTTTTAAATTGAATGACCTCACCCATGACTTATCCTTCTAAACTAGACCGTTAAAATAATAAGCTGGTTTATTTTTTAACAATGCCATTCCATGCAGCAAGCCACGTTTGTGATAAATAAGTATCTGCCTTCTTATCTAAGAAACCGGCTAAAACACCTTGTAGAGTTGCATTAACGGTGCCAAAAAAATAGATATACCCCAACATAGGGTCGATATTGCGTATTTCTCCAGACGTAATGCCCGCTTGTATTATTTTATAAATCTTACAGAAAGCCGCAGTTTCTTGTAGTGGCTTTTCATCTGGCAAAAACTCATCAAACTTCATATTAAGTAAAAAGCGCATTACATCAGGCGCATCCTCAGTCAGTCTAAATAATAAATCAACAGTGCCGCGTAATTGCTCAGATGGCTTATCATTTTTTAGCCATATTTCATCAATGGATTCATTAAGATTAGCGAAAATGTCATCATACAATTGCGCAGCGATAACCTGCTTATTAGTAAAGTGTTGGTAAATTTCACTGGTATTTTTAATATTGGCAGTCTTAGCAATATCAGTTAATGAGGTATTAAAATAGCCTTTTTTTGCGAAGAGATTAAGGGCCGCTATTAAAATCTCACTAGATGTCGTGGTTTGTGTTGTAACATTAAGAGTTTCTATTTCTTGATCCATATTTTATGTATTGCAACGGGTCAATCTGCTGCTTATCTGGGTGTTAAAAAAAATCAAGTACTTAATAATAATCCCTATTAAACTTGAATTTGTAATATCTATTTTATTCCGTAGCCGTTAGTGCTGCCCTTAGATAGTGAGTCATCGACCATAAAGTTAATACCGCAGCGATATACAACAGAACATAACCTATTAAGTTAATTGGAATACCCCATATATCCTCACTATATAGTAAAAACCCTATAGCCAGCATTTGTGCTGACGTTTTCCATTTACCTAACTTAGATACCTTTACTTTAGTTCGCTGACCAATTTCAGCCATCCACTCTCTTAAGGAAGCTATGGTTAATTCTCTACCGATAATAATGGCGACTGGAATTGCTAAATATGGCGACGCCTGCTGTTGAACAATGAAAACCAAGACGATGGTTACCATAAGTTTATCCGCAACAGGATCTAAGAAGGCACCAAAAGGTGTTTCCAATTGCATTTTTCTGGCGAGATACCCGTCTAACCAATCAGTAAACCCTGCCAACAAGAAAATAAGCGTGCAGGCTATATTGGAGTATTGCCAAGGCAAATAAAAAACGACTGCTAAGAGCGGAATTAACGCAATCCTTAGCAAAGTAAGATTAGTCGGTAAATTAAATTGAATCGTCATCTTGATGATGAAATAGCTCGTATATTCGTTGCGCCAACTGTCGACTGATGCCGTCCACACTGCAAAGGGCATCCACGCCTGCGCATGAAATACTTTGCAATCCCCCAAACTGTTTTAATAAAAGCTGTCGCCTCTTTGCACCTAATCCTGAAACTGTTTCCAATATCGATTGTTTAGCTACCTTGTTACGACGTTGCCGATGTCCTGTTATTGCAAATCGATGCGCCTCATCACGTATATGCTGAATCAATAACAAGCCACTCGCCCCAGTACTTATATTTATCGGCTGTTCCTGGTCGACCAGAATCAACTTTTCCATGCCTGGCTTTCTATCAGGTCCCTTTGAAACGCCGACTATCATAACATTATTTATGTCTAATTCAGCTAATGCCTTTTGCGCTTCTGATACCTGACCTTTACCACCATCAATAAATAGTATGTCCGGCGCCTGATGTTCACCTTGTTTTAAACGCTTAAACCGTCGATAGACTGCTTGATGTATCGCGGCATAATCATCTCCACCGGTAATGCCAGTAATATTAAAGCGTCGATAGGCAGATTTTACTGGGCCTTCTCTATCAAAGACTACACAAGAAGCAACCGTCTGTTCACCTTGAGTATGGCTGATATCAAAACACTCCAGCCGCTTAGGTAGCTCTATACAGGCCAACTCTTCCTGTAAACTTAGAAATCTTGCGTAACAACCTTGTTTATCCGCGAGCTTTCCTAACAACGAATTTTCAGCATTGGTCATGGCCATTTGCAACCATTTCAAACGCTCTCCTCTCACCTTAGCAGAAATAATCACCGTATGTTGAGTTTTAGCGGTTAACACTTCGCTTAATAAAGTAGATTCTTCTAACTCATGACTAACAATCAATTCATAAGGCGCAGGTTTATCCAAATAATATTGAGGAATAAACGCTTGTATCACTGAAGCAGGATCATGAGTATCCGTCATTTTTGGAAAAAAGACCTTATTTCCCAAGTGCTGACCATTACGAATAAAAAAAACCTGTACACAAGCAATATTGGCTTTAGTAGCACTGGCAATAATATCTACATTGCCTTTTTCGCCACTAACAAAATGTTTCTGAAGTACTGAACGCAAAATTGCAATCTGATCGCGATAAATGGCAGCTTGTTCAAAGTCCAGCTTAAGTGCCGCCTGCTCCATATTGATAATTAGCTGATCAATAAGCAGACTACCCTTACCTTCTAGAAACATAATGGTACTCGCCACATCTTGAGCATAGCGTTGTTTATTAATAAGGCCCACACAAGGCCCACTACAGCGCTCTATTTGATATTGCAGACAAGGCCGAGTGCGATTGCTAAAAACAGTATCGTCGCACTGTCGAATGGGAAATAATCTTTGTAATAACTTAAGACTTTCTTTTACAGCTCCAGTACTGGGATAAGGACCAAAATAGCGGCCCTTCTTGTTTTTTGCACCACGATGTAAAGTGATTTGAGGAAAATCGTGCTCGCTAGACATTAAAATATAAGGGAATGAGCGATCATCACGTAAACAAATATTATAGCGTGGCTTATGGCGTTTAATTTGCTGACATTCTAGCAGTAATGCTTCGCCTTCGGTATGAGTTACCGTGACTTCAATAGCAGCGACTTTAGTGACCATAACTTGCTGTTTAGTCGACGTCGTTTGTTTTGTAAAGTAGCTAGAAACGCGGTTTTTAAGATTCTTAGCCTTACCGATATAAATAATCTCACCCTGAACATTAAACATAGTGTAGATGCCGGGACGTGTCGTTAAGTTTTTTAAAAAAGCTGCGCTATCAAAATTATGATCCAAGCTTTCGGTAGACACATTTGATCCTAAAATATCTTATTAATTGTTAGCTAAGTCTAAAGCTTAAACCATGTTACTCGTTTGCCCAAACTAAGATTAGTTAATAAACCCGACTGTAGTAATTCCTCCACTCTCTGTTCCTGCACTAAACTACGATCTTTAACTTGATATAAGTGACCTTTATGACCTTGTATTTGCCCAAAAGATTCGCCCTGCTCTATTCTATTCAGTAATTCCGTATAAAGATGAGTGCTACTTCGAACGGCGCGCCAAAATAATGTTAGTTCATCATCATTGGCTTTAATTTCAGGTGAAACATAGGCGATGATATGTCCAGTGTCAATTCCGGCATTTATATAATGCACAGTGCAACCTACTTTTTCAGGCTCCTGATTATAGAGCGCCCAAAAGGTACAATCAGCACCTCTATATTCAGGAGACAAGCCACCATGTAAGTTAATAATACCTAAACGACCTTTTTCTAATAAACTACCTTTCAGTAATGACGTACCAAACACCAGAATTAAATCTGGTTGGTAGTGATCTATCAGCTCAATAACATCGGGGTGATTAATGTGCGGAAATTCTACCCTAAGTTCTGCATGGGTTAAATGCGGTAACTCCTTAGCAAAAAAGAATTCAGCTTCTTTATGACCCCTATAGCGTTTACGATCACGCATCCAACGATTAATTTTGCGCCATAAGCTAGTAGGCTTTAATAACAGCTTAATTATTTTTATTAATAACCTGTCATGCCCACTTTCTTGAATAATAGCTAAGGGCTTACAAGCTTTAGCGACTTGATTAGCAAAATACAAATGTCTAGGTGATTGTCCACAAAGAATGATAACTGATAATTGCGACATAAATAGTTATAGGATTATTCAGGAATATTAATAGGCGCAATCTTAAGCATCAAGGCATCCGCAAAGAACTTCGCTGCCCAATTCGGATACTCAAACATTGAGTATCGCCCCCAAATGGGAGCAGATCCTGCAATAGCACCTCTTTGATAAGCCTGTTTTGCGCTAAGATGATGATTGGACTTTATAAAATCAAGTCCACGCGCCACGGGCACTTTCAACTCATCAATGCCTTGAGTAGCAATAAGTCGTTGCCAAATAATACTCATTTGAGCTAAGCCAGTTATGCAACAATAATAAGCTTTAGGCTCCCAATTATCAGCATAAACACCGGCTAACCAACCATCGTTTCGCTGTTGTGCTGCCTGTGCTATCGAAGCTTTAATAGCCGCATTAATCATTTCCTCATTATTCAGCAATAGGCCACTCTCTAATATGCCACGAATTGCATAAGCAATATTATGCGTGTAGGGCAGTCCCTTTTCTGTAAAAGCATTAGTTTTAAACCAACCCGAAGCAGTCTGTTGAGTCAATGCCCAACGGATATTTTTAATCGCAGCATCTACTAAAACTTTTTCATTAGCGATAAGACCAGTACGCAATAAAGCCCATGCTGAACGCGTATTATAAGTATGAGGCGTATCATTATGAACTGAGCGTCGCCAGCAACCATCATTATCTTGTTGCAACAACATCCAGTGCCCTGCCCTTACGGCAGCGTCTAAACATTCATCGCGATCAAAAGCCAAGTAACCAGCAAGCATACCGTGCATAATCTGCCCTGTATTAAAAATAACCGGCTTACTACTCGCCTCACCAAAATGCCCAGGAAATGAACCCGTGGCATTTTGTATAGATAACTCCCAACCCACAATACGCTCAGCTCTTGTCTTTAGCTCAGGATTAGCCAAGACTTTTGCGGCAGCGAGCAAGGTTTCAATAATATAACCACTGGTTTCAGGATAACTAGGTAACCAGCCATCTTCAAAACTCCAGCCGGCAGAAACGCCTCCTTCATCGGCATAACCAAGACGTTGATCTTGAGCATAACATATCCAAGCAATGACTGACTTGAGATGGTCTTTATCAGCTAATTTAGGTTGCTTGGACAAGCCAATTAAATCATCTACTATCAGCGTCAAATGTGCAGGTCGCCAAGGCTTATAACGAAAGGGTAATTTTACTAATCGGGTTATTAATATAGACATAGTTAGGATGAAATTAAATTACAAATAAACAGGCCTATTAAATAGGCAAGGTGACCTTTGAAACGACTTGACGAATTTTTCCTGACGCTTCAGGTAAGATTTCATAGACTAGCTGTATATGGATGTTGCAAGCACTACCAAAGCGGGACCTAAATTTATCAGTGATGACCGCTAAGCCATCAGACTTCCAGCACTCATTACAGACCACTAAAATTTCGAAGTCATTGATGGACTGTTGCGTGATCTTAAATTGCTCTATGCCTTGCATTTCACGTAACACATAAATAGCTGCTAAGGCATGAATGATGGAACCATCTTGATGAATTAAGAAATCGGTATCACGCCCTAGAACTTCTTCCAACACATGTAAACCTCGCCCTTCTTTATCAGACTCAGCGGATACTCTGATCTTATCTCCAGTGCGATAACGTATAAAGGCTTGAGCTTCTGAGCAAAGTCCAGTCATAACAGCCTCCCCTATTTCTCCAACCTTAACTGGCTGACCATTAACATCTAATACCTCCAACAAAATACTCTCACTCATCAACAACATTTGCTGATGACTATTTTCATGGGCTGTAAAACCTATATCTCGACTGCCATATTCATTGGCGACTGGCACCTTAAAAACTTCGGTAATTAATTGTCGTTGTTCAGGATATAAAGGCTCACCTGTAGTACACACAACTTTTAACTCTGGTAAATGCAGACTATAGTTATTTTGTTTGGCATACTCCGCCAGCAAGGCAACACTACTGGCATAACCATAAATACACTTAGGATTAAAGCTCTGTATCATTTTCAAATACAAGGCCATCGTACTAGGAGACATAGTAAAAGCGTTTAAAACCAATTGATTAAGCAGACGATCACGTATCGTTTTAATTTTATCGGTTTTATTTAGCTCCACTGGAGCTCCCCATAAATAAACTTCCCGATCACCGACATTAACTTGCCACCAACGTCTAGCGCGTATGCGCCCAGCGGCATCAGAGGCTTGTCTAGATCGACCATAGCTAAATATCAACGGTGCCCCACTAGAACCACCCGTGGTATAACGAAAAGAACCACCCGGCACTTCTTTCCAAACCATAGCTTGGCCCTGTTGCTGAGCATCGACTTTATTCATAGTGGGTAGTTTTCTTAACTCATCAAAACTTATCTCATTTAAATTCATACCCGAACTGACAATACGCTCAGCATGCCAAGGACTGTGTTGCTTTGCAGATATTAATAAGGTTTGTAACTTTTGTAATTGCAAAGTTTCAAGCTCAGCTCTGGACAGCCATTGTGTTTTTTCCAGTGATTGTAAATAAGGAAACGTAGGCCTATTCAACAAAGTTTCTTGTAACGGATAAATAAGTTGTCGTGATAAAAGAGGTGTCATAGTAGCATCAAGCGCCTATTGCAATAGTTGATGATATAGCGCTTGTATGTGCTCAGTATGACGCGCAATCGCAAATGTATCTAAAGCATGGTTTCGCGCATCATGTCCTAGCTGTAAAGCAAGTGCTGGATCGATAAACAGTCGTTCAATCTCACCTGCCAAAGACTGCGCATCGTTAGGCGTAAATAACAAACCTGTTTTAAGATGTTCAATCATTTCCGCAGCTCCGCCATGATTGGGACCAATCAACGGTCTGCCCATTGCCATGGTTTCGATAACGACCGTACCTAAAGGCTCAGGACTAGTAGATGCAGATACCACCACATCCAAACCATTGTAGACTTGCGCCATCGCCGTCACATGCCCCGTAAACACAATCAGTCCATCCATCTGTTCTTGGCTAACACGCTGACGTAACAAAGCTTCATAAGCCACACACTCATCAGGTGTGCCACCTACAATCAGCATTTTTAGATTTGGAATCTTCTCCCGTAAAGCGATAGCAGCATCTATAAACAGTGCCTGACCTTTCCATGGAATTAGCAAACCCACCAGACCCACAGCATAAGCATCAATAGGAATATCATAACGCCGCCTAAACTCATGACCATCTGCCTCTAAGTCTAAGTGCTCCAAAGCAATACCGTCATATATAATACTGATCTTTTCAGCGGGTATATGCAGCACCTCTTGCATACTTTTAGCAATCCAAAAAGACACCGCAACAAAATGTGTTGGCAAGCGATAAGCACTAGCCATCAGCCTTGAACCCTTTTGGTCGCCACGAACATGACTCACAATAGGAATATCCAAGAGCTTACCTACCAACAAAGCGGCACGATTACAGAGAGGTTCATTATTAGCATGAATTAAATCAGTCTTGAATCGCCAAGCGGTCCATAACAACTGCAGAAAAAAAGGCAGAAAGTTAAACACATCATCCAGACGTGCCAATACTTGATTTAATAGCCACGATAGACCTGGAATTAAGCCGATTACTTTACTATCGGCTAACTGAACACGTAAGCTCACCACATCAATATTCCGATCAATAATAGGTCGCCATTCCGCATCCTTAGGAATATCTTGATAGGGCAAATCTTTACGCCCAGTGACTACCAAGGGATTAAATTGCTGTCTATTCAACTGCCTTACTAAATGGCGCAAACAAATAATAGCGCCGCCATAACCGATTCCATTTTCTACATAAAGTATATTTTTTATCTTGGTAGTCATAATACATATATTCCCTAAACTATAGACAAACTGCCAAAAACAGCTTCCTTAACATGCTTTAATACTGATAAGCAGCTAGCTGGTAAGCACGCTGCTAAGCCATAAACCAAGGCGCGGCCAGTGGGTCTTTCTCGTAAACTGGCAAAGGCTGCCTGCCTTGCCTTCCGGTATTCTTTAAGATTGAAATGCCAATAGGCAACGGCGGCATAAGCATCAGCAACTAATCTATCTGGGTTTAACCCATGTTGTTGCAATGGCAAAGAGATGTCCTGCCTCAGAGCTTTCATCACATTAACACTATCAGCCAACATAGATGCTGCAGCATTCGTGGCATTATGGCCATGCAGTCGACGTAACATCAGTATCTCCGGCAAACAACTGATAGGATAATAAGCTGATATTTTTGCCCATAACTCCAAATCTTCACCATAATGAATGGTTTCATTAAACAGACCCACGGCCAACAACGTTTCTCGTCTTACTAATACCGTACC
>CAIVGC010000461.1 GCA_903905335.1 uncultured Methylococcaceae bacterium | reverse complement strand
GGCAGAGTAAATAGTGCTATAGGATGTCGGCTGTCATTCGACGCGACTGAAATGATAGAGCCTTAATTAAAAAAGCCCATCTAGATGGGCTTTAAAATGATCTTTTGGGTTAAAGATCAAGACTACTATGAGTTTGGGGGTGATTTCAAACTCATAGTTATTATAATTTAAATTTAAACCACATTAAATACCTAGAAATAGGTATTTTTAAACTAAATTAAGTAGAAGGTGCTTAACGTATTACCCTAAATGATCACAAGCCTGCATACTTTTGCTTATCTCTGCCTTGCCAATAAGCTAAAGCCAATTCATGTGCTTGTTGCTGACTATCAGCTTTACCTAAGAGCTTAAGCGCTACCGCTGCTGTGCCGATGATAGAGCTTTCGGCAAACTCGTCTGCAACTAAGCCTTGCCAGATGTGCGCGAGTTGCTTAGGATTTAGTTCTTCGTCTTTGACATGGCGACGGGCGAATAACGCCGGCCAGTTTTCGTCTATTAGTTCACCGTGGTGTACGCTTTGCACTAAGCAGTCCATATCAGGATTACGTTCAGTTTCACCGCCCTCACCTTTTAATACGGCAGCATGGGGCTGTTGTAATAAAGCAGCAGCTTGCTGATGTACGGGTCTATAACCGGGATGAAAGATGCCTTGAATGCTGTAGTCGGCATTAAAGGGGTTTAATAAGCGCACCAAGGTATGCACAGGCGAACGTAAACCTAACAGCGGCCGCAGTTCTATAATGTCATGCAAGATCGGGCAAAAGTGCTCTAAGGATAAATAACTAAAATGCTGATGCTGCAACTGCAGTTTAGTTTGTCCTATCGAAGTTGAATAGTGCAGGCCTAAGTATTTCAATACATCTTGGGTATACACTCGATCGGCACTAGGGCCTGTGGCACCATGCATAAAGACCTTGATGCCATTGTCTGCTAATAACAGCGCGGACAATAGAAACCAAGGCAAATGTCGACGCTTTCCGGCATAAGATGACCAATCTAAATCAACTAGCGCTTTGTCAGCCTTCAAATTACATGATTCTCGACCAGCCAAGACAAAGCCTGCGAGTTCTTCTGGGGTTTCTTCTTTAATGCGCATCAGCATTAAAAATGCACCTAATTGTACGGACAGCACCTCGCCCGCTAAGATCATGCTCATGGCACGATAGGCTTCATCTTGCGTCAGTGGTCTGGAACCTTTTTTACCTTTTCCTAAAATGCGGATAAACTCTGCAAAAGCATGTTCGGTTTGCGTTGTTTGCTCATGATGAGTAAAAGTCATAGGGTAAATCTGATGTAATGATCGATTAACAAGGCCGCAAACAGCACGGTGATATAGATTATCGAATAAACAAAGGTTTTCATCGCAGTTTTATTATCTTTATTACGCATCATGAGTAAGGCGTAATAAATAAAACCAAAATCTAGCAATAAGGCTGAAACCCCATAAATCAAGCCGCTCATGCCGGTTAAATAAGGCAATAGCGTCACTAACAGTAATAAAATGGTATAGAGCAATATTTGTAACCTAGTAAATTCCACGCCATGAGTCACAGGCAACATGGGAATATTAACTTTGGCGTATTCTTCACGCCTAGCTATCGCCAAGGCCCAGAAATGCGGCGGTGTCCACACGAAGACTATCAAGGCCAGTAATAAGCCATAAGCACTGACCTCACCGGTCATGGCACACCAGCCTAATAAGGGTGGCGTGGCGCCGAATAAGCCGCCGATGACTATATTCTGTGGCGTAGCTCTTTTAAGATAGAGCGTGTAGATAATGGCGTAGCCAAATAAGGACAAGAAGGTGAGTATCGCGGTTAAGGTGTTCACCAATAACACCAAGATCAACATGGCACTCACACCTAACACCAAGGCAAAGCTCAGTACATTGATTGCGCTTAAGTCACCCATAGGTAAGGGGCGCTTTTCGGTTCTAGCCATTTGCGCATCGGCTTTTCTATCAATAAAATGATTAATCGCCGCTGCTGACGAGGCCGCCAGCGCAATGCCAATCAATCCATAAATAAAAGGCTCAAGAGCTGGCATACCCGGGACTGCTAATAACATACCGACCACAGCGGTAAAAAGCATTTCTGCAACCACATTAGGTTTACAGAGTGTGAGGTAGTTCTTCCATGAAAGCACAGAGGATTTGCTAGGCATTGTTTAATAAGTTCCAACTTTTAATTTATTGTATAGAATACCGTGAACTATAGCTTATTGAAATAGTCCGACGCGCTTACCATCATGAAAGAGGCTTTATGAATCATCGCTTACTATGCACTGTACTACTATGTTTGCCTGCACTGACCTGCCAAGCCGAAACAAAAGTAGCTGAACACACCCTAGCCAATGGCTTAAAAATCCTAGTCAAAGAAGACCACAGATCACCGATAGCCGTCACTCAAGTCTGGTATAAAGTCGGTTCTAGTTATGAGCCAGGCGGCATTACCGGTGTCTCGCATATGCTAGAACACATGATGTTTAAAGGCACTGATAAACATGCCGCTGGAGAGTTTTCACGCATCATTGCTGAAAACGGCGGTGATGAAAATGCTTTTACCGGACAAGATTACACAGCATATTTTCAAACCATGGAAGCTACCAGACTAGCGGTCAGCTTTGAACTTGAAGCCGATAGAATGCGCAACCTACACTTACTGCCTGAAGAGTTAAAAAAAGAACTGCAAGTGGTTACCGAAGAACGCAGAATGCGTACTGATGATAATCCACAAGCCAAGATGCAAGAACAGTTTATGTCGGTAGCTTATTCAAATAGTGGTTACAAGCATCCCATCATCGGTTGGCCGTCTGATATTGCTAATTACACGGTAGAAGACTTACAAGCCTGGTATCAACGTTGGTATGCGCCTAATAATGCCACCCTAGTGGTCGTGGGTGATGTACAACCTGCCGCTGTTTTTGAATTAGCCGAACACTATTTTGGCGAGCTGAAAACCAGTGACATTAAAGCTTTAAAGCCACAGACTGAAATCGAACAGTTGGGCGTACGCAAACTGACAGTAAAAGTTCCGGCAAAACTGCCGTCTATCGTAATGGGCTATAAAGTACCGGCATTAAAAACCGCCACTAATGAAGAAGAAGTCTATGCTCTTGAAGTGCTTGCTGGCGTCTTAGATGGCGGTAACAGCGCACGTTTATCGTCTAGCTTAGTTCGTGGTAAACAAATAGCGGTTTCTGCCGGTGCAGGCTATGAAATGGGCACACGACTATCAGGCTTGTTTGAACTAGAGGCAACCCCAGCCGAAGGTAAAAACGTTGCCGATTTAGAAGTCGCTTTAAAAGCAGAAGTTAAAAAATTACAACAAAGCTTAATTAGCCCTGAGGAATTGCAACGTATTAAAGCCCAAGTATTAGCCAGTGACATTTACCAGCGGGATTCCAATTTTTATCAAGCTATGCAAATAGGCACACTAGAAACCGTTGGCTTAGGCTGGCAAAAAATGGATGAATATGTGCCTAAAATCAATCAAGTGACGGCAGAACAAGTGCAAAAAGTAGCGCAAAAATATCTCATTGAAGATCATTTAAGTATTGCTTACTTAGAACCACAAATCATTACTACCAGCACAGCAAAAAAGGAAGTTCACTAATGCGTATTCGTTTCTTAAAATCTGTAGGTTTAGATACTAACCCAGTCTATCTATTAGCTTTTGTGTTGCTGGCAACAAGCCAGTCTGCGAGCGCTGCCGCAAAAATTGAGCACTGGCAAACAGCCCAAGGCAGCCCCGTTTATTATGTGCACACTGAAGGCCTGCCTATGGTAGATATACAGGTAGTATTTGATGCGGGTAGTGCGCGTGATAATGAAAAATTCGGCTTAGCGTCCTTAACCGCTGGGCTTTTAGATACTGGCGCAGGCTCATGGAATGCGGATGATATCGCTCAACGCTTTGAAAGTGTTGGTGCAAAGTTTAGCGCTGGCAGCTCTATTGATATGTCCACGGTATCGTTACGCACCTTGACCGACAAACCTCTATTCGATAAAGCTTTGGACACGATGCAAGTCATCTTGGCTAAACCCACTTTTAAAGAAGCTGATTTTAAACGCGAAAAAAACCTTACTTTAGCGGGTTTAAAGCAACAAGAAGAATCCCCCGGCGCATTAGCCAGCATTGCTTTTTACAATACGCTGTATGGCAACCATCCTTATGCTCACCCCGATTCAGGTGTGGTCAAAACTGTCACTGCGCTTAAAAGTACTGATCTACGCCATTTTTATCAGCAACATTATGTAGCAGCTAACGCCATGATAGTAATCGTTGGTGACTTATCTAAAGAGCAAGCAGAACTTGCCGCAGAAAAATTACTTTCTGGCCTGCCGCTAGGGAAAAAACTAGAACCACTACCTGAAGTGACTATGCCAGTGACTGCGAGTCTACAGCATACCCAGTTCCCCTCCACACAAACTCATGTTTTAGTCGGCTTGCCAGGCACTTATCGTAAAGATCCTGATTACTTCAATCTTTATGTTGGCAATCATATATTGGGCGGCAGTGGCTTGGTTTCTAAGTTGTTTAATGACATCCGTGAAAAACGCGGTTTGGTTTATGGCGTATCCAGTTCTTTCGTACCCATGAAAAAACCGGGGCCGTTTCTTATCAGCTTACAGACGCGTAATGATCAAACCACTGAAGCCTTACAAGTGCTGAATAAAACTTTGGCGGATTATATTGCTAAAGGTCCTAGTGAAGAAGAGCTAGTTGCCGCTAAAAAGAATATTACCGGTGGCTTTGCCATGCGCTTTGACACTAATAAGAAACTAGCTAGCTATGTCGCTATGATCGGCTATTATGATATGCCTTTAGATTACTTGGATACTTTCCAAGCAAAAGTGGACGCCGTAAGCGTTGCCTCTATCGCAGATGCGCTTAAACGCCACGTTAATCTAGCCTTATTACAAACCATTACCGTGGGTAAATCAGAGTAGATGTCCAATAAACTTAGAATCATTGGTGGTGACTGGCGTAGTCGTTGTATCAGCTTTATCGATACACCAGGCTTACGACCAACGCCAGTCCGAGTTCGCGAAACCGTTTTTAATTGGCTACGCAACGATATCATCGGCAGCCGTTGTCTGGATTTATATGCCGGTAGTGGCGCCTTAGGTTTTGAAGCGGCCTCTAGGGAGGCTAAGTCTGTCGTTCAAATAGAAAACAATAATTTGGCCTGCAAAGCGTTGAAAGACAATGCCACCGCTCTCGCGGCTACCCAGATAAAAATGGTACAAGCCAATGTACTTCAGTATCTTGCCGGCGACGCTCAAGAATTTGATGTGGTGTTTATTGATCCACCTTTCGCAATGGATTTAGTCGTACAGACTTGTTTATTATTGGAAGCAAAAAACTGGCTAAACAAACATGCAAAAATCTATGTAGAAACAGAAAGTACGCTAACTTTAACAGGTATGCCGGAAAACTGGCGACTACTGAAAAGTAAAGTGGCGGGTGAAGTGGGTTATCATTTATTTGAGCGGATGGGCGAAGGGTAGCTATACTGAAAAGCTTAACTGTTGCCGATTTTTAAGAGAGCTAAGGTTGGGCGGCAT
>CAIVGC010000460.1 GCA_903905335.1 uncultured Methylococcaceae bacterium | reverse complement strand
ATTCAAGTTGAAATGTTTGAATAGCATTGGGGAAATCCATCGGCATTTTGACCGTTATTTTTTCAAACCTAGGAAATTTTTTGCTGAATCGATTAAAGATTTTTCAAACCTAAAAAGTTTTTGCTAGGCTGAATAACGATTTTTTCAACCTTTTAAATTTTCTCACGCAGCTTAACGTTATGCTATGGCTCTTAATATCCACCAATTTTCAAAACATTAGGGAACCTAGCCTTTAGTCGGGCACATGCTTTTCATTCCCGATATTTCCCGCTGCTCGCAGCTATTTTAATAGTGGATTAGGGCAAACATGCTATGTAAATTAGCTCATCATAATTTCAACTGTTACAGAAACGGATTCTAATTTAGCAAGCCATTTATCTAAGAGTTCTTGACAGGTGACCGGTGATATTTGCAATTTATCAAACACTTCGTCTGGACATATTTGATTCAAGGCGTCACCTATACCCAACCGTGCAAGTAAACAGTCACAAAGAAATATAAGTAGCGTAAGCCGGTCATTATCACCACAATAATTCGGATTATGATGATTATAAGTACTATCAATGAGAGGCTTAGGTAAACACCATGCTCCCATCAGTAATGAGCCAAGCTGAGCATGATCTATACCAAGCACTTCATTTTCCAAATCTAAAATTGCTATAGTTGGGTTAGCAATAATGCGAGACTCTACATTTTTAAAGTCTTCGGGGAACATATGACCTAGTAATGGAAAACCAATATTGCGTAACAAGGCCGCAAGAAAAACTTCCTTTGGTTCCAATCGAATTGACGCTGGCATTTGTTCGTTAAGCGCCTTCAAAAAATAAGTACTTGCTAGGGCGTGAGTCCAAAACATTTTAATACCTATAGGCCCTTCTATAGGTCCTTTTAGAGGTGCGAGCGCAGACAATCCTAAGGCAAGGTTAAAAACAAAATCAAAACCTAATACTCGATTAATTGCTTCCTGTACTGAACTAATTTTTCCTCTATACCCATAAAAAGCAGAGCTCGTCCAGCGAATTACATGAGTCGTTATAACTGGATCCAACTCAATTAATTCACCTAGCTTTCTACTATCTGCAAAGGGATCAGTGCCTAATAATAAAATACGTTGAGCCATGCCAGGTAAGGGAGGTAACGCATTAATATCATTTATTTTTCTTCGTATATTAGCTGACGTAGTTAATCTATCGTCAAGAATATCGCTATTAGTAGATATTCCTTTTATTATTAATGGCTTAATCATATGTCATTCACTACCTGAAATACTGTTATAATACAACTCCTTAGAGCATTAGGTTCTTGCTTAAATAGCGTGAAACTACTTCATACGAAGCTTTAATCCAGCGCTACAAAAATAAACCTCATCACAATATTTTCCCATTAATTGCGCCGCTTTTCCGGATAAATCAATAAACTGACGAGCTAACTGGTTATCTGCAATGACGCCCAAGCCAACCTCGTTATGGACTAAAACCATATCACATGGCAACTGAAGTAACGCTTCTAATTCCTGCAATATATCCACTTCTGAAACCTGATGATAAAGCAGATTATTTAACCACATCGACATACACTCTATTATTACGGGACGCAAACATCCTTCCAAAGCAATATAAAGCTTAACAGGCACTTCTTGTGTGATAAATTTTTCTTGTCGCCGTTGTTGATGTATTTTTATACGAGTATCTAATGCTTCGTCAATAAACTCAGTCGTAGCAATATAATACGGTTTCTGTGCACCCGATTTTTGCAGTATATAATCTTCGGCTAATACAGATTTACCGCTTTTAATTCCACCTATAAACAGTGTTTTCATGTGGCTCTATGTGAATCGTAGTGGGTAAATCGTCATTCCGACATGGACTGGCGAAAACTAGTTGCCATGGAGATCACTATAAGTTTCATGATTAGTACTCTAACTACGACATGTACATCCTTGTATTCTGGATCACGGCAGTCCATGCCATGATGACGAATGGTGTGTTTTTCAGGCACTTATAAGTGTTTGTATGTATTGGTTTTATTTTATTTACCCACTACGGATCACATTAAGCATTTTATGTTATTAATAATGCTGTAATTAGCATAGTTAAAATGACTCTATTAATGTTTGGTTTCATGGCTAATGCTTGTTCCAACACCGCTTTATTAACCGGATTAATCGCTATCCCCAATACTGACTTATATTTTATAAGCCCATGATAACGCGCATCTCCACCTAAACTTACACCTAGTGCACCTGCCATGGCAGCAATTGGATAACCAGCATTGGGGCTTTCCGACTTATACCCATCACGCCTAACACACTGCCAAGCTAATTGCTTATCTTGCGCTAATAAAACGATCAATAATGCCGTCAATCGAGCAGGAATATAATTTGCGATATCATCAACAATTGCAGCCGTTTTTCCAAAATTTAAATAATGTGGAGTTTTATAAGCAATCATAGAGTCCATGGTGTTGATAGCTTTATAAACAGCAATTCCGGGCAGTCCGAATAGTAACAAATAAAATAAAGGCGCAATAACACCATCACTAAGGTTTTCTGCCCACGTCTCAACAGCGGCTTTATATAGATCAGTCTCTGTCATGGTAGTGGTATCGCGACTAACTAGAAGGCTTAAGGCGTTCTTTGGATTTTCAGCGGTTAATATGTTAGTAACACTAGCATGCAGCATATTCATAGCCAATCCGGTGGAAGCAAATACAGCCATCAGCACCAATGAAATCGTCTCAGGAAATAAGTTACCTAGATAAACTAAGCCAAGACTTATTACCAAAGTCAGGCTTATTAGACTGATTACTAAGAGTGCCCCTACGAAAACTCTATCCTGATAAAAATATCTTTCAAAACTTGAAATAAATTGTCCCATCCAAACAACAGGGTGTTTAGTGGGAAATTCACCAAAAAAACAATCTATTAAATATGCGATTGCTGCTAATTCAAACACTTCAGGCAGATTGAAGCGCATTAAGAATAGTAGTGGTGTCTAAATTATCAGCCACCATATTAGTAAAGCTTTGTATTTGTTGTTCTTTATATTCGAGATAATTGTACCCTTGATAGTGCGAGTTTATCGCTCTGAAGTAATCACTGCGAAAGATATCATCATCAAATACGCCATGTACATGAGTACCAGCATAATGGCTGCGCTGATAAAATAATGGGTATTTACCCATCCGACCACAATGAATTTCGTAACCTTTAATCGCTGAATATGAAAATAATTGATAATTACCGCTCTGAAGTATTTTAGGCGATTGATAAAGAACTATATCATCCATAAACTCTAATCCCGGCTCAATAATAGAAATATCATTTTCTAGCGCATCTGGATCATGTAGGCTTAAGGCAAACATTTGATAGCCGCCACATATTCCAAAGATGGGTTTATTAAATTGCTGTAATTCTTCAAATAAACCTTGTTGCTTTAGCCATTGTAAATCTTCGATAACCGTTTTACTTCCAGGCAGCAATACCATATCAAAATGAGTAAGGTTACGATAAGTAAAAATCAATTCAACAAATATCTCAGGATCTGCCATTAAAACATCAAGGTCGTTATAATTACTTAAGCCTGGATAGGCAATAACAGCAATACGTATTTTAATATCATCCTTACGCTGTTGATAGTTCTTAAGCGACTGTGAATCTTCCATATCTATATTCATAGCTTGAAATGGCAGCACACCCAAAACCGGTAAGCCAAATCGTTCCTTGATTATTTTTTCACCCTCTTCAAAGAAGCGTCTATCACCACGAAACTTGTTAATGACTACGCCAATCAGGTTAGTGCGCATGACTGGATCCATTAATTCCATGGTGCCATATATTGACGCAAAAACGCCTCCTCGCTCTATATCGGCTACTAATATATTTTTGGTATTAAAGGTCGTCGCTATAAAAGAATTTGAAAGATCTTTATCTAAAAGATTTAACTCCACAGGAGAACCTGCACCTTCAGCGATAACTAGATCATAATCTTGTTGTAATCGTGTAAATGCATGCTGAACCTGCAATTTTAAATGATCGATTTCTTCGTAATAAGCTGAAATAGTTAACTTTTTATGCACCAAACCATTAACGATGACCTGAACATTACCATTACCATGTGATTTCAGTAAGACTGGATTAAATAGATAACTGGGAGCTATCCTCGCTGCATCTGCCTGTAGACATTGAGCCCTAGATATTTCTCTATCTTCATGAGTAACAGCGGAATTGTTAGATACATTTTGTGCCTTAAACGGTGCAACCTTGATACCTTGATCAGAAAAAATCCGACATAAAGCCATCACAATCGTTGTTTTTCCAACATCTGATCCGGTACCAAATACAGCTAATGATTTCATATACATCCTTCAATCGTTAAATTCTGGACAACTCTATAACCCAATAAATTCAAAATCAGAATAAAGATTAAGTGCTACCGCTTCTAAACTATCGGCTAATTGAATAATATCTTGAGCTTTTTTTACTGCAAAACGTACATAGCGCTTATTTAAGCCGTCAAAGCTATCACAAACACGGATTAATATTCGTGATGATGCCAATAACTCCTGTAATTGATAACCATCAATATTATGAGCTAATTTGGCTAACAGAAAATTAGCTTGTCCCATATAGATCTGCTCAAATAGACCAGATTTTTGCAATGCATGTTGCAGTAGATTACGCAAATATTCGGTTTGTAATCTAGTCTGTTCTATAAAATTATTATTTTTAAGGGCATGCTGAATATACAACATATCAAAACTTGATAGTTTCCATGTTGGCTCATAACCTTTAAGGGCCATAATAGCAGCCTTTGCAGCCATAATATAACCAACACGAATACCAGCGCACCCATAAAATTTACTTAATGATTTAATAATATAAAGTTTTTCATAATCCGCTATATAAGATGAAACCGAATCTACTCTACAAAAATCCAAAAAAGATTCATCTATAATGATAGTGCAGTCTGAAGCTCGCCAAATTTGTAATAGTTCTTTTAAATCATAAAGCTGTCCGTCTGGTGTAGACGGGTTTACAAAAATCACTACACTACGCTTAGGTACACTCGTCATTAAGCTATAAAATCGATTAATGTTATGTACATTACAACCTAATTGATCAGCTATTTTTCTGTATTCACTATATAAAGGTGTGTACAAAACCAATTCTTCTGGCTGTAAATGCCGTAATAAAGCAAAAATAGCGGCACTGGCACCATTAAATAATTCTAACTCAACATTTGGTGGAATGAGATATCGGTGTCTTATAGCTTTTATTAAAGCGCTATATGTGGGATCAGCATAAGGTCCAAGATGAAGATCTTGCATCCAATCTAAGCTTACCGCTTGATCGGGATTAATGTTTGCAGAAAAATCTAATACCTGTTCTGGTAAACAACTAATAAATTTTGCAAATTGATAAATATTACCGCCGTGATACATTTATAAATTTATATATTCAACGTATAGATAATTGTCACTAAAACTCAGTTTATGAACCGAACCAGCATCTACACGCAATTGGAATGAATTTGCTAAGGGCAAATTTAAAGCGTGTGCTAACAAGGCTCGAATAACACCAGCATGAGTAAAAACTAAAACCTGCTGTGCATCAATAGCTAATAAATCTTTCCAAAAAGCAGTCGCACGCTGGTATAGATCTTCAAAATTTTCACCGTTAGGTGGTTTTGCCGTCACAATGTTATCAGTCCAATGCTGCAATACATCAGCATCAATAGCATCAAAAGAGAGCCCTTCCCAATTGCCAAAGTTTAGTTCTAGTAATCGTGCGTCTGTAGTCACATTATCTGAAAATGTATGCGCTAATTGCAAACAACGGGTTAATGGGCTACTAAAAACACTACAATCATCATCAAATTCAGGTAGTTTATTATGCAGACTAACCATCTCATTTTCATAACTATCTGCCAAAACGACATCAGTTTGACCATAGCACAATCCCAAATTATTCGCAGTCTGGGTATGACGAATTAAATAAATATCCATAAAGCACTCACGCTTAAATAAAAAATCACTTCGGAAATTTGTTGGCTTGCACCTAAACAATCACCGGTATAACCACCAATATGGCGATAAAAATAAGAGCCTAAAAATTCATTTACAAGCAGTATAGGTAAAATAGCAAGCATACAAATATTGGGCAACGATAGTAAAGGCAATAAAGCTATGCCTACTGATAGGCAAAGTTCTTTTAAATTAATTTTATGTACAGCAGTACCCGCTTTACTGTCTAAATTTCGCACATAATCATAACGATACATCAACAGTAATGGTGTTAATCGACTGATACTATGTCCAGCTATTAAAATCCAAGGAACTTGACTGAGAATAAATTCACTGAGTAAATTAATTTTAATTATAAAAAGTAGCAACAAACCTAAAACGCCATATACACCAATATGAGAGTCTTTCATGATTTTTAATATAGCTACTTGCCCCCAGCCCCCACCAAAGCCATCGCAAACATCAGCTAAACCATCTTCATGCAAAGCACCGGTCAAAAGTATTCCACACATTACTGCTAAAATAACTGCTGTCATTTGTGACCATAGTAAGGAGCTTATGAAAAAGCATAAGGCAACAAGTGCTCCAACTAACCAACCAACTAGTGGTAAATAAATAGTTGCTTGGGGCAAAAGCCTATAATCTAGTGTTTGTCGACATGGAATACGAGTGTAGAAGCTTATAGCTAATAGCATTAACTTAAGATTGATCAAAGGCTTTATTATCTACTGTATAGGAAAGTACTTATGATTACAGTATAAAATACCTCAGTGTAAATACCTATCATCTAAATTAAACTCAGCAAATGATGTGGCTAGCTATAGCAAATACTTCCATAATTTACAACTATTCAATTAGGAAAAATTATTTATAATTTCATCGTTCCTGAATTCGTTAAATATGTATTAACATACCCACATATAAAATATATGTACACACTTAAGTATTTTAAAAATAATTACGTGCTATAACTAAATCCGTAACGGTGCCATGATCTTATCAAAAACAATATTAATAACCGGCTGTTCATCTGGAATTGGTTACAGTACTGCGATTACATTGAAAAATAGAGGTCATAATGTTATTGCTACCGCTAGAAAACAATGCGATGTCGAACGTTTAAAGAAAGAAGGATTGACCTCAATACTTCTTAATTTAGCTGATAGCAATTCCATACAAGACGCGGTTAAACAAGCCATAGAATTAACTGATGGGAAAATTGATGCACTATTTAATAATGGTGCTTTTGGTCAAGCAGGTGCAGTGGAAGATTTAAGTCGCGACACACTTAGATTTCAATTTGAAACGAATTTGTTTGGGACTCATGAGCTAACTAATTTACTTTTGCCTCTAATGCGTAATCAAGGTCATGGCCGTATTATTTATAATAGTTCGGTATTAGGTTTAGTAGCCATGCCTTACCGTGGAGCCTATAACGCTAGTAAATTTGCCTTAGAAGGATTGGCCGATACCTTACGCCAGGAACTTTACGGTATACCAATATATGTTTCACTAATCGAACCCGGGCCTATTCTAAGTGACTTTAGAAAAAACTCGTATCTACTTTTTCAACAAAATATTGATTATAAAAATAGCATCCATAAAGCAGCCTACGATAAGATGGTTGCTAGACTACAAAAAAAAGATGCAGCTGTTGCTTTTACCTTGCCTGCAGAAGCTGTCGTTGCAAAAGTAATACATGCTTTGGAATCTAATCGACCCAAAATACGCTATTACGTAACTTTTCCTACCTATTTATTTGCAATTTTAAAATATCTTTTACCAACAACATGGTTGGATTTACTCATTAGAAAGGTTTAGTTTTAACCTTAATAATTCTCTGGCTTAATTAAATATCTTCTAGCAAATTACTTAATCTTGCAAAATCATCCAGTGTTAGCACTTCAGCTCGTGATGTTGGATCAATATTTAAATCAATAATAGCATTTTCATCTATTATTTTTTTCAATGAGTTACGCAAAGTTTTACGCCGCTGTGAAAAAGCTTGTGTAACTACTTTGTTCAATTTAGCCATATCATTGACATGAACTGGTGGAGTTTCATGCGGAACCAATTTAACGATAGCAGACATTACCTTAGGTGCAGGTTCAAAACTTTCTGGAGGTACATCAAATAATAATTCAGTCGCACAATGATATTGCATCATAACACTTAAACGACCATATTTTTTACTACCCGGTATTGCACAGATTCGATCAACTACTTCTTTTTGCAACATAAAATGCATATCTTCAATGCAAAATGCATTATCCAATAAGTGAAACATCAATGGCGTTGATATGTTGTAGGGTAAGTTTCCTATAATACGAAGCTTTTCATTTTCAACTGCTAATGCTGAAAAATTAAACCTTAATGCATCTCCACTATGTATTTTTAGATCATTGTGCTTAAACTTTTCTTTAAGAATTGCGACTAAATCTCTATCTAATTCTACAACATCAAGACGAAGACCCATTTTCGATAATGGATCAGTTAATGCACCTTGCCCAGGACCAATTTCAACCCAATGTTGATCAGGTTTAGCCTGTAGGCTAGACAATATGTTGTAAATAATATTGTGGTCATGCAAAAAATTTTGACCAAAGCGTTTACGTGGTGTGTGTGTCATATTATCTTGTATTATGTGCTACCATCATTAATGCAGTTTTTAGTGCAAACTGAAGGCTTCCAATATTTGCATTACCAGTCCCGGCTAAATCTAAAGCCGTACCATGATCTACTGAGGTCCGGATAATTGGAAGTCCAAGTGTAATATTAACTGCTTGGCCAAAACCTTGATATTTAAGTACAGGTAAACCTTGATCATGATACATGGCCAAGACCACATCAGCATCATCTAAATATTTTGGGGTGAAAATAGTATCTGCAGGCAATGGTCCTATTAGATTTAAACCTTGTTGACGTAACTCTTCAAGAACAGGCAATATAATATCGATTTCTTCTCGACCCATATAGCCATTTTCTCCCGCGTGTGGATTTAGACCGCATACTAATATTTTAGGTTGCTTAATATTAAATCGCGTACTTAGATCATTATGTAAAATTTTAATAACAGATCGTAAATTAACATCAGTAATATCTGAACAAACTTTTTTTAAAGGTAGATGAGTAGTAACTAAGGCTACTCGTAAACACTCTGTTGCCAACATCATAACAGGATTTCCGCCAGTAATTTCTGCTATATATTCAGTATGTCCAGTAAAAGAAAACCCCGCCTTATTAATAATACTTTTTTGTACAGGACCAGTAACCATCGCCGAATAAAGTCCATCAATACAGCCATTAGTAGCAAGCTCAATGGTTTGTAATACATAACGACTATTTAAGTAATTAGGCTCCCCACAAACAACCTTTTCTGCAAGTTCAACTGGCATAACGGTTAATTGTCCCGCTATTTGTTCTACTAAGGGTAAATTTGGATTAAATTCATTTATGGTAATCGGTAATTCTAATATCTCAGCTCTTTGTCTTAGCATGTCAGGATTTGCTATTGTAATGACCTGACAAGGTAAATTCAGTTGTGCTAATTTTATACAAATATCCGGCCCTATCCCAGCAGGTTCACCTGACGTTAAAGCAATACGTTGTATGTTATTTTTGTTCATTTTATAATTTAATTAAAATTGCATTTTTATAATACTGCCTTTATATGTTATTTGAACAGTATTAAAAATAACATGCAAAAAAAAACCCAAGTATTGCTACTTGGGTTTTAATATTAAGAGCTTGGCAATTCCCTACTTTCGCATGGCAAACTGCCACACTATCATCGGCGCTAAATGGTTTCACTTCCGAGTTCGAGATGGGATCGGGTGGT
>CAIVGC010000459.1 GCA_903905335.1 uncultured Methylococcaceae bacterium | reverse complement strand
CTTCTAAGCACAGACAAAGGACGAAAGGCGAAGGGTTAAGTCTAGTACCTGTCACGCCTTAAGTTGCTAGCCTCCTAGGCTTAGTCTTTCGCCCTGAGCCTTTCGTCTGCGCTGAAGCTGTCCCGCTTTAAGTTGGTAGCCGAAATACAGCTAGTTAATTGAGCACAGCTTATAACTGATGAATGATTTTGGAGAATGAATGCGACTTTTATTAGTTGAAGATGATGAAATACTCGGCGATGGCTTGGTTGCTGGCTTAAAAATGGAAGGTTATGCGGTTGATTGGTTAACCAATGGCAAACTGGCTGATGAAGCTTTAAAACTAAATGCTTATGAGTTAATCGTCTTAGATCTAAATTTGCCGGATATGGATGGTATGTCCATATTAAAGGCATTAAGGGCGCGTAAAGATGAAACCCCTGTTATGGTGCTGACGGCAAAAGATACTATTTCTGACCGTGTATTAGGCCTAGATAGCGGAGCGGATGATTTTGTTATTAAGCCTTTTGAGCTAGATGAAGTTTGTGCAAGATTAAGAGCTTTAGCTCGACGCAGTGAAGGCAGAAGTGCACCAACTATTGAATATAAGGGTATCAGTCTCGATCCTGCCTCTCATCTAGTGATTTATAACAATGAAAAAGTAGAGCTTTCGCAAAAAGAGTTTGAAATCTTAAGTTTTTTAATGGGCAATATAGGCAAAGTAGTTTCTCGGTCTAGGTTAGAAGAAAGTCTTTATTCTTGGGATTCTGATGTAGAAAGTAATACGGTTGAAGTACATATTCATTATCTTAGAAAGAAACTTGATTCTACACTGATTCGCACTGTCAGAGGTGTAGGTTATATTATTGATAATGACGAAGAGTTATGAATTATTCTCTACGCCAATTATTAATAGTCAGCTTGTTGTCAGCCTCTATGTTGATCTGGGGCGTTACTGCTTATCTGAGTTATCAAGTCACACGCGTTGAAGTCGCCAACTTATTTGATGCCGAATTAGCGCAATCAGCAAAAGTTCTTAATGTCTTTGTAGAAAGCTTAGTCAGTGAAGGCTCATTGTCAGGATATGTTAACCAAGAACAAGACAAAACTGATGAGTTTTTAAATGCCTACGCATTAAAACATAAATTCAATAGTAAAAGAGTTTTTCAATTGTCGTCACAGGATGATGGCTTAATATTGCACTCAAAGAATATGTCTGCTCTACCTGCTTATGGATTTAATCAAACTGATTCCGATGATCAGTTATGGCCAATATTTGATGATTTATTACAAGTCAGTGCCTTAGGTCATAAATATGAGAAAAAAATTGCCTTTCAGTTATGGTCCAAAAAGAATGGCTTATTATTACGCTCAGATAGCGCACCTACCTTCGCTTTTTCAACTGCAGACCATGGCTTTAGTGAAACAAATATTGATGATCATATTTGGCATGTTTTTAATATTACCAATTCGACAGGAGAATATATTATCCGTGTCGGCCAAAAAGAAGAGATTCGAGCCGAGTTAACGGATGAAATATCTTCCCAATTAGTTACTCAATTTCTAATTGGCTTGCCCTTCTTGGGTTTGGTTATCTGGTTTATTGTCGGTCTTTCCTTAAAGCCGATTAATAGATTAGAGAAGGCGCTGGCTAAGCGAGAAGCTAGCTATCTTAAACCTTTGTCTACCAAAAGATTGCCAAATGAAATGGTGCCTGTTGTTAATGAAATTAATAATCTCTTTGTCCAACTAGAGCAAGCCTTTGAGCATGAGCGTCGTTTTACTGCCGACGCCTCTCATGAATTAAGAACGCCGCTAGCAGGATTATTAACTCAGGCTCATGTCGCCTTAAGAACAACCGACGAAGAAGTTCGTAAACAAGCGCTATCACGTATTAAGCAAGGGGTTAATAGAATGACCTATATGGTGCAGCAACTATTGACCTTTTCACGGATTGAATCAAATACCGAATTCTTGACTAAACAAAATACTATGGTTAGTCGTGAGATTGTTCACGTTATTGCTGATTTAGAACCAGAGGCTCATAAAAAACGTATTCTTATGGAATTTGCCGAAGAAAGTGCGGTGCCGGTTGTCGTTAATGGCCCGCTAGTGGCCATTTTGATACGCAATATTATTGATAATGCTATTAAATATACACCTCCCAAAGGCACGGTTTTAATCACCGTCACTGGTCAGGAGAAACATTTACAGCTCTGCGTTGAAGATTCAGGTCCTGGTATTCCACCTGAACAATATGAAAAATCTTTGGAGCGCTTTCATCGTTGCGTTGAAACGGCCAATACCGCCAAAGGTACGGGGCTAGGCTTTTCAATAGTACAACGTATTGCCGCGATCCATAATGCTGATCTAATTTTGGGCGTTTCCCAATTTGGCGGCTTAAAAGTAACGGTCTTATTTCCTTTACCTATAAGGCCAGTTGATAATACTTGGCAAAAGAAATTAAGTTT
>CAIVGC010000458.1 GCA_903905335.1 uncultured Methylococcaceae bacterium | reverse complement strand
TGCAGTACCAAGTTCAGTTTCAACAGGAATACAAGGTAAAACATTAACACTAACTATGACCACTGGTGCTGCTAACGGATCAATGACTTGGGCTTGTACATCAAATGCACTTCAAAAATACGTACCATCTGCTTGCACTGGACAATAACCCCTCAATGTAACAGCCCTACAGCCGCGTAGGATGGGTAGAGGCGATACGGCCGTACGGTGGATTCGGAGCGATAGCGCCTATCCACCACATACGGAGTGACAAAACTGACCCTCACTTGGATTTTCCTCGTGGGGGTTTTTTTTGTTCGATTGTTTTCGATATTACGCATGTGTGGCGGCTTGCTGTCGCGAAACCGCCCTACGAATCACACCCCAACCGTCACCTTTTGCACTGGGGTTAATTCACCATTGGCAGTGCCTTTATCCCACCAACGTAATCGATATTCACGACTTTCTGGACTGTTGATTACTAACAAAGGCCGTTCGTCATACCAAGGTTTTTGCATGGCGATACCTATAATTTCCCAACTGCCATCGTTACGGCGGCACTCTATAGACACGCCATCGTGGCTGTACTTGATAAAAATCAACTTTACACGCTCGCCGCTGCTGCCGCGTTCGGTACTGACGGTAAACTCTGGGACCAGATGGGCGCTATTATCCTGCACACTCACAGTCCCTAGGTCCTGCCCTATAGAGTCTGTGTAATTGGGACTCAGTTTAATCTTCTGCACTAGCGTCGAGGTGCGCGTCAAGACGCCGGGTGCGCGCATAGGCGGCGCTTGGTCGAAAACTAAGCTAGCCGGTAAAGGTACGATGTCACTGCCTATGCCATTAGCAATCAGGCTTTTATAGGTAGTAGCCTCCAGAGCCTTTTGTTGAAGAGCGCCATTCCAATCTTTAACGATCCAGATGTAACAAACACTATCAGCAACCGCATCACTGATCTCCGTGGCGCTCAATCCGAGCTTAGGACCTTGTATCGGCAACTTGACAATAAAATTAGTAAACCAGAGCACTCGATCAGCTTCACTGGCAGGAAAATACGATTGATTAGACATAAAAACACGCTCCTATGGAAAGAAATTTAAAATCAGAAAAACTCAGGTGCAAATAATTAAACTATTTGACAATAAATACAGATCACTACTTAAAGAAGGCAATCACTTGGAAGGTATTGCCTAGCGCAGCAGCCACCTTGGCATAGCCAATACCTCGCATGAGAGAGCCCTAAGCGCAACTGGGCGTTGCAATACCTTTCTTAGCTAACACAATACCTACAGACCATAATGTAATACCTTCAAGGTATAAGCCAATACCTCTAGGCCATAAGATAAAACCTCGCCTAGCAGTGCCAATACCTTTACTGGCATACGCAATACCTACAAGCCATGAGCCAAGCTAGGTATTGGCACTGCCAATACCTAGCAACTCAGCAGGCGATCTAATAGTAACGCTCTTGCTAACACATTGCCAGAGTTTATTAAAACAAAACTAAGGTAATTGCTAACAACTTATAATTAATATCATTGATAATAGTTAAAACAGTATCAATGTCTTAGCATTTTGAGCTGGGCACTAACGCCTAAGCATCGCTCTCAGCGTTATAGGTAAACTTTAAAAGCCCGTCATTCCGGCATGGACTGCCGGAATCTAAGCTACAGGGATGTATAAAGATGACCATCCCTGGCACTGGATACCGGCTTCCCGGCCGGTATGACGGCTTACTTTAATGGTGTGTATAACGATAACAGCACGTCATTCCGGCATGGACTGCCGGAATCTAGGCTACAGGGACGTATAAAAATGACCATCCATGGCACTGGATACCGGCTTCCCGGCCGGTATGACGGTTTACTTTAATGGTGTGTATAACAATAAAAGCCCGTCATTCCGGCATGGACTGCCGGAATCTAGGCTACAAGGATGTATAAAGATGACCATCCCTGGCACTGGATACCGGCTTCCCGGCCGGTATGACGGTATAGTGATATGCCTGTGCCCTCCATGGCAACTGGATTCCGGCAGTCCATGCCGGAATGACGATTTACTTACTACGATTCACATAGAACCAGATTGAATTATAAGGTTCCTAACCTAGGAAAAGTGCAAAAACTTATGAAACGATTAATAGTAATGTTTTTTAAAAGACCATTACACTCAACCTAAAGCGCCAAGTGAAAATGTTGCAACTATGAAAACACAAACTATTGAACTGCGTACCCGCTTACGTGATGCAACAGCGCCTTTGCATAAGCAGCTTAATCAACAGCCCTTATTAGCGGCTTTATTAGGCAAAGAGCAGCCTTTAGCTGATTACCAACAGCTATTAGGCACTTATTATTCCCTGTATCATCAGCTAGAAGTCGCGATTAAGCTCTACATAAGCCAGCAACCCATAGCCTTTGATTATCAGCCACGCTACAAAACCACGCTGTTGCTCAATGACCTAAGTTATTGGCATATTACGCCTGAGCCCTTAAGGTGCCAGATCGACCTGCCTGAAATAACCAGCCTAGGGCAACTCTTAGGCATACTCTATGTTTTAGAAGGCTCGACTTTAGGTGCCAATTTTATCGCGCAGCATTTAAAACTGAGCTATGGCTACACCCGCAGTACCGGCAGTGATTTTTTTAGCGGCTATGGTGAACAGACCCAGAGCCACTGGCAAAGCTTTATTTGCTATATCAACTCGTTTTCAGAGCAAACAGACCTAGCGACCATAGCCATAGCGTCTGCCTGTCTAAGCTTTGCCTGCTTTAATCAGGCGCTGACTAATACCCTAACCCCCTCGTCTAAATCACTATGAACGAAATCAGCCCAGAAGCCTTTGATCTAGCCTTAGCCGCCTGCGCCGCAGAACCTATACATCAGCTAGGCGCAATTCAGCCCCATGGCGCAGTCGTGGTCTTCAATACTGATGAAAAGCACACTATTATTCAAGTCAGCGCCAATCTGGAACAGTTTTTAGACTGCTCTGCCGAAGCCGCTTTAGGTCAGTCGCTATATAACTGTCTAGGCTCGGCGGCGGCGCATAAAATAGAGACTCTACTAAATCAGTATAAAACGGG
>CAIVGC010000457.1 GCA_903905335.1 uncultured Methylococcaceae bacterium | reverse complement strand
GTTCTTTGCAAAAACTCTTGGCATTGATACTATGCCTATCACTGCAACAGCAACCGCTATGGTTGCATATCCTCAATCAGCAGTGCCAGCTGCGCCATTTGCAGTGTCATATTGTACGATTTACAATGGCTGGGATTTAGCAGCGGGTACTCTATTGGCAGGCGGAGACCCAAACTTTGTATTGGCCGGCAATGGACAAGCTAATGGGGAAAGTATATGTACTACCAATCTCAATTCGATCACAGGCACTATAGCTATAAATTCAACCCGACTTACAATTCCTTATAACAGAGAGGTTAAAAAAATCACAATAAATACACTACTTTGTGATCCTAGTAAGGCTTTGGGTGATTGCAGTAAAAATTCAAATACATGGAGTAGTGTTACTCAAGTTAATGGTAGCTCTATAGCGAGCATATGCCAAAGTGATCCGTGTGTATACACGCTAAGCACTAAAGCTAGCACTGCTCTGAACAGAGCCAACATAAGTGCTACAAGTTTTTCAACCGGAAACTGGACGCCGCTCGTCTATTCCACTAGCAACGTCGGTGAATCCACTATCAGCAGTTATATACCGCCCACTATTACTATCATTCCTACCGTCAGTATTGGTCAAGAAATACGAGTTCAGACAGGAACAACTGCCTCTACATATGCTGCCATGCAATTTCCAGGTTATTATGCTCTTATAATTATCAATGGACTTCCTTGTGCAAGTGGCACGTCATGTGCTGGTGCCTCAGGAGATATTAACTTCCCATTAACAGGCGTTAATTTAGCCCCTACTGGAAATTATACTAACGACAATTATCCTGTTATTGGTTTTGCCTGCGCATATATAAGTTCTGTTGTTTCTACTGGCAACAATAAAAATATTACTGGCAATTTAGTTTCTAGTGGTAATTGCCCACTTAGCGGTAGGGGAGGAGCGACAAATTTTTATGGAGCATTGTTACCCCCAGTTTTAACCAACTAAAAGGATTTATATATCGGTTAAGCCAAGAAAATTAATTTTGAATGGCAAAAAGTAACAAATCAACCTACAGAGCTACATTATTTTCCCTATATTCCATGAACCATGCCTACTCAAATAAAGAAGCCTAAAATAGCCGGTGTAGTATTAGCGGGAGGGCGTGCTAGGCGCATGGCTAACCAAGATAAAGGTTTGATTCAATTTAAAAATAGAACCTTGATCAGTTATGCCCTTGTGGCCTTGAAAGCTGTTTCTGACCAAACTTTCATTAATGCCAATCGTAACCTCAAAGCTTATGAAGCCTTTGGCCTGCCTGTTATTACAGATCTAACTCATAATTTTGATGGCCCATTAGCCGGTATCTTAACGACGTTGCTCAATACTGATACTGAAGTATTGCTTGTTATGCCTTGTGATACACCTTTTTTTAAGGCGGAACATTTACAACGGTTGTTGAATGCTAGGGCAGACCACGATAGTGATTGTGCTATAGCTTTTGATGGCGTACAACTGCACCCACTATTTTTAGCGCTTAAAACGTCATTAACTGAGAATTTACAGGATTATTTGGCTAGCGGTCAACGTAAGGTTGGCGACTGGCTAAAGCCACTTAATAGCGTCTATGTTGACTTTAGCCAAGAGCCCTCCATCTTTATAAATATTAATAGCTCAGATGAGTTAGCCGCACTTGAAGCTCAAGTGCGACTTTAATGACTATTGACTGGCTTTCTGTGGCTCGGAATATTTATAATAACGAGACTTATCAGCAGCTTGTGATTTTTCAATAATCGGTTGCTTGCTTTGCTCTAGCATTGGGCGCGGCGAATTGCTTGAAGTATCAGCGTCCACCTCTTTGAGAACCTTGCCAACCCCTACCGTAGCAGTTGATTTTGTCACTTCAGTTGGGGCTTTTTTAATGGGCATAGCAGGCACCTGAGTGATTGCCTCCTTGACTAACGGATTAAAAAAGTTCTTGCTGACGTCCTTAATGGGCTGCCTCACTTCATTAATATTCACCACTTTATTGGGAGCTGCTGTGATATTAGTCGATAAATCTTTTTTCACTGGAGGCTGAAGGCCTACCTTAGCGATCGGTGGTGCTACAGACGGTTGAACTAAAGCAGGACGACTTGCAGTTAT
>CAIVGC010000456.1 GCA_903905335.1 uncultured Methylococcaceae bacterium | reverse complement strand
ACTATACGATATGTACATCCATGTACTCTGGATCCTTTGCAGTCCATGCCGGGATGACGAATGTGATGTTTTTCAGATACTTATAAGATTTGTATTGATCGGTCTTATTTTTATTTAGGAAAGATGTCTATTTAACATAGCCATAGAGATACTCGTGTTAATTTAATATATGCAGCGTTAATTGAAACTAACCACAAAACCTCTGCATTGGAATCCAGAGAAAAATAGAAAACTCATTGAAGAACGAGGCATTTCTTTTGAAAGGGTGGTTTTTAGTATGCAATCAGGTAACTTGCTAGATGATATGGTACATCCCAATGCTGAAAACTACGCACATCAAAGGGTATTTGTGGTTGCTATTGAAGATTACGTTTATTTAGTTCCTTATGTGGAATCGGTAACTGACATTTTTCTTAAAACTATTATTCCCAGCCGAAAAGCAACCAAACTTTATCTTGGAGCCAAATCATGAAAACAATTATCTTGGACCAAGAAGAACAAGATCTGTTAGAAGCCTTTGAAGCCGGCGAGTTTCAATCAATGATGTCGCCTGAACGAAAACAGTTTATTGAAACCTCCGCAAAACAGTCTTGCCAACAAAATAAGCGCGTTAATATAAAAGTCTCTGAAAGTGATTTAACAGCTATTCAAAAAGCAGCACTACAGCAAGGCATACCTTATCAAATATTTATTACTAGTATTTTGCATAAATATGCTTCTGGTACGCTTTATGAAATCAGTCATAATCAATAAGGTAACTAATAGGTTGGGCATAAAGCTTCACCCACAAAAGAATAGTATTTCATGCGACACCAATAAGCACGAATATCATAAAGCCATACACCGGTAGTAAAACAAAAGCCCCCCATGAGTTTTGATACTCGTTTGCTATTACCCATACTCCAGCAATCAATAAGATCAAAGCCAAAAAACTCGAAATATCCTCTATTGTTTTTGCAGATAACTGCTGCCAGTAAGTTAAGTAGCACGGGATATCAAAGGCTTTCTTTTTTCTCCAGAGCGTAAGTAAGGCACTCTCTGCAATAAGACTTGTGCCAATGAATTGATTAGTTACCTCCATACCTGCTTAGTTTTAACTTAAGCTAGACCACAAATTATTATTGTATTGTCAAGAAACGACCATTGCCAAATGGCACTTCAAGCGTGCAAGGTTGATCACCGCAAAAACTTTTGTTGTAGTTAAACATACGCCTAGATTGACTCGGTTCATTGGCAAAAACGACAGCAATGTTTTTGTAAAAAACATCTTTATTATTAAGTTTTGCAAAACTGTCGAAATTATCCGCCAAGGCTTTAGCGGCTTTTTCATACACATTGGCCATAGCTAAATCACCTTTTGCTTCCAATTTACTAGTAACCCCTCTCATTAATCTGTCACAAGAAGCCAAGCCATCTGCATCAGCATTTTATTTGTATTGTTGATGAATCATAAGCAACGGGTTTAGATAAATAAAGGTTAGGTACATTAAAAACTAGCGTATCGTTTTCAATCGTGTATTTTAATTCACCCAATTTGACGTAATATTTAAAACTTGCCACCATTGAAATCTCAGCATCAACTTTCGCAACAACAACCCCTATGTTAGGTATTTTTTTATCCCAATGTTCATCAAATTTTTCTGCTGATTTAAGTTCAGAAATCACAAACTCATCAGCACCTTTTAAAGAGATAAAATGACTAAAAGATGAACTATATCTATCTGTTTCAAGAAAATGAAAGGTCTTATATTGGTATATAAGATAAACAATAATAGAAGCAAAAATAAAAGCAGTAGTAGCTTTTAGCACTGAGATCATAAGAGTGTCGCTTTAGTTGTGTGAAAATTCATAGCATTTGTAAATCCTGTGCTTTTTTAATCGTGTCTGACCATTACCGAGGTCTACGCACATCATTAACATTGCTAGTGTAATAAAGCCCCTCGCCTGGAATTCCTGCACTAAAATAGATTCTGCCCTGCGCACTTAAGCCCAGCTTAAAAAAACCAAAATTAATAGATCAGCCAACACCTTGAGTTGAAAGGTTTGCACGAACAGGTCCAATACTCATCAACTTTCGCCACTTTAAGCTCATTATCTCTACTCAGTAAGCCCTGCTGCATCAATCAAATTGGGATCATAACAAGTTTTCCTCTATACCGTAGTGAAATTAAGGATAATAAAACTTAAAATTATTTTTTAATTTGGTACTGAGTCTGCTTCCATTGCCGATTACCTGAAGCATCAGTGGGTATGGTTTTATTACCTTCGATTAGATAATGGGTTTGTTGCCATTGTCGGTTTCCTGAGGCATCCGTGGGAATGATTTTATTTCCTTCGCTGCGATAATGCGTTTGATTCCATAGACGATTACCTGAAGCATCAGTGGGTATGGTGACATTACCATCAGATCGGTAATGAGTTTGTTGCCATTGTCGATT
>CAIVGC010000455.1 GCA_903905335.1 uncultured Methylococcaceae bacterium | reverse complement strand
GCCCTAAGTCCGTAAGTCGTAGGGTGGTTTCGCGACAGCAAACCGCCTCACACCCGTAAGCTTGAAAACAATCGAACAAAAAAACCTCACGAGGGAGCATCTAAGTGAGGGTTAATTTACCGCTACGCGAATATTGTGGACGGATTAAACCGCCGTACGGTCGTTTGTCTGTGCTTAGAAGAACCCTGTTTAAAAGTGAATGATTAAGCTAGTGTCCCGTCTTAAATTGGTAGCCATCTAATGGTAAAGCAAAAATAGCGAGTGATTTAAAATCATGAAACAATTTTTCTCTAGCGAGGCTTTACATATTATATTTATCAGCTATGCTGTATATACATTGTTTATCCATCACGGAGAAGAAAATGACTGTCACAGTTGCAAAATGGGGTAATAGCCTTGCCGTACGCATTTCAGCTTCTGAGGCCGCAAAAGCGGCCTTAAAAGAAGGTGACCAAGTTGATTTAACTGCCACACAGAAAGGGCAGTTAATCATCCAAAAAATAAACAAAGAAGTTAATTTTGATCATTTATACGCAAAAATGACAAACGACAATACTCATTCAGAAATCGACTGGGGCGTATCAGTGGGACGCGAAAATATAGAGTGGTAAGTATAAGTGACTACATTCCTGAGCGTGGTGATCTGGTCTGGCTAAGTTTTGATCCGCAAAAAGGCAGTGAACAAGCCGGTTTTAGACCCGCACTCGTATTATCTCGTGCCGCTTATAACCGTTTCGGCCTATGTTTGCTGTGTCCAATAACTTCAAAAATAAAAGGCTATCCTTTCGAAGTCGTTTTGCCCAACGATTCAACTATTCAAGGTGCTGTTTTATGCGATCAAATTCGCTCAGTTGACTGGCGTGCGCGTCGCATTAAAAAATCAGGAGAAGTATCATTGAACACCCTTGATAACGTGACCTCTTTTTCAGCTGGCCTTGTACAAGGAAAATAGAGGGTATTATTTTTTATTGCCACTAATGCGGCGAGACTCTAAAATCCAACCTACGGACTCGTGAGGAAAAATATAAGCGATGGGCAGTTTTGTTGCTTCGTTTACGGTAGATTGTCGCTGTCGCTCCGAATCCACTCTACAGTATTGATCTGCTTTACGGCCTAAATCGTGGTACGTCCCCTATATTCTTTGGTACGTCCCCTATATTCTTTGATAATTTTTTGTTGTTTGTGCATACAATTGTGCATAATATACGCCAATGAAAATAGAATTTGATCCTGATAAAGCCGCAGCAAACCCTTTGAACCATGAAGGTGTAACATTTGACGAAGCAAAGGCCGTTTTGCTTGATCCATACGCATTAACCCGTGAGGATAGTGAAGCTAATTACGAGCAACGCTTTATTACTTTGGGCATGGGTGCAAAAAATCGCATTCTAATCGTTGTGTGGACACTACGCGATGAAACGGTGCGGCTAATATCAGCTTGGAAAGCTAATCAACCCCAAAGGAGACATTATGAGCAACAATTCTGATCCCTTGTTTAACCGATACGCAGATATGGACTTCAGTGATGCTAAACCGGTTACTGATATCCCCGCTTTGGCGCAACTGCAAGCAGCACAAGGAGGTAAGTCTCGGATTACCATGCGAGTAGATAACGACACCTTGGCCATTTTTAAAGCACGCGCCGAAATGAGCAACGGCAATTATCAAACATTGATGAATGAAGCATTAAAGCAATTTGCCCAAGGCGTCACCTTGTCTGATGTTGTTCGGGAAACAATTCGTCAAGAATTGCATAGCCATCCATAGTGACAGGTTTTTTTAAGCCCTACCAGCCTGAAAACTAAGCTTATCTTCTGTTTATTAACGCTATTATTCGCTAGGTATAGCCATGTAATACATGCTGATCTTTTTTTGTTTATACAATAACCACCATGATTATTGAATTTGACCCCATCAAGAACGCAAAGAACATCACCGAACGCGGTTTTGATTTTGTGGCTGATTTTGATTGGAGTACAGTAGCGCTTGAAACCGATACCAGAAAAGACTATGGCGAACCCGCTATCAGGCTACAGGCTATTTGCAAGGTCGCTGATGATTTTGATATTTACGCCCATTCTAGGGGGGGCATAAGAGTTATTAGTTTTCGCAAAGCAAACAAACGTGAGATTAGAAAATATGAAGCCAACACATGAAATAGGGGACGTACCACGTTTATATTTTTAAAGGTGATTAACCGGAAGTGTAGATTAATAACGGTGTTTTTGCCTCTCAAGCGAGACGGGGTGTCTCAAACGTTTAATATTGCAACTATCGTTGAAAAGTAGCCTCGATAAAACGAAGTGGAATAAAGAGAGTCGGTAAACCATGGTCTGTCCCTTATTATTTTTTAAGCCTCGCCAGTACTTTGTCCTTTCATAGAATTACAACCCATTAATATCACTATCAAAATAATTTTTTATAAAATAACGCAATATATGTTAAAAATTATTTAATTTTTTGAATAAAAAGCGCATAATTTTATTTAATTTTGTAATTGGTGTCAGTTATGCTGCTTGAATTTAGAATTCGTAACTACCGGTCAATCCGCGATGAAATAGTGATTAGTTTTATTGCGTCAAAAGATAAAAAACTCGCCGATACGCACTTGGCATCAACCGGTATCAAAAGTCTGCCCCATGTGGTTCGCAGTGCTGTAATCTATGGCCCCAACGCCAGTGGCAAATCCACATTACTACAAGCGCTGGCCTTTATGCGTGCTTTGGTCGCTGAATCTGCAACACTCATGCAACTTGGACAAACTTTTAACATTCAGCCCTTCCGACTAGATACGGCTTGTGCTGCAAAACCCACCGAGTTTGAAATTACCTTTATCTTTAATGGGGTACGCCATCAATATGGCTTCAGTCTGACGCCTGAAAGAATTATTGGCGAATGGCTCTTGGTCTATCGTACGGCAAAACCGCAACAGTGGTTCAATCGACAGTTTGACGAAAAAACTCAAAGTTCTATTTACGAGTTCAGCACCCACCTAACCGGCCCACGCAAACTTTGGCAAGACAGTACCCGCTCCAACGCATTGTTTTTATCAACGGCTGCGCAGCTAAACAGTGAGCTATTGGGCCCCGTATTTAGCTGGTTGGTAGAACAACCGGTATATTTCAGCGCGGGCTTAACTCCGCCGCCAAATCAAACGACTGAGCTACTCCAAACCGAAAGTGGCAGACGTGCAGTACGAGATTTTCTTATTTTTGCGGACATTAGCATAAGTGATGTGATGACAGTGCAGCGCCAAGGATTTCAGCAAAAAATCATGTTTGGTCCCGAAGGGGCAAAAGTTATGCATGAAGAACAAGAAATGCTCATGCCACAATTTGTTCACAAAACAGATCGTGGCTATGCCCGTTTTGAATTGCACGAAGAATCACAAGGCACCCAAAGATTATATGCCTTAGCTGCTCCCGTAATCGATGTACTTAAGCAGGGTCGTTTGCTGATTATCGATGAACTGGATAGTAGTTTACACCCTTTACTGGTTAGACGACTGGTGCGTATGTTCCACCAACCAGAGCTTAACCCAAACGGTGCGCAACTCTTCTTTACAACACATGACTCTTCACTGCTCGATCGAACCTTGTTTAGACGCGACCAAATCTGGTTTACTGAAAAAGATAATGATCAAGCCACTCGATTATATCCACTCAGCGATTTCAGTCCACGAGAAAATGAAGCCTGGGAGCGTGGCTACTTAACCGGACGCTATGGTGCTGTGCCGTTTTTTAATGACCCATCTTTACTCACCCAAGCGGCAGGCTGACCGGTAGCTTTACATGGGAAAAGACAACCAACCCAAGGCACGGCAAACCAAACAGCTGGCCCGCAAATCAAGCCGACGTGAAGGCTATGAGCGTATTCTCATTGTTAGTGAAGGGAGCAAAACCGAACCGCTCTACTTAAATGAAATCCGCAGCAAGTTTCGGTTAAGCACCACTAACGTGCAGGTACAACACAGCCAATATGGCACGTCACCTTTGCAAGTGGTGGAGTACGCAGAACACCTGCTCAAAAACGGCGACGAGAATAAATACATTGAATCACATGCCTTTGAACAAGTTTTTGTCGTTTTTGACCGTGACGATCACATCACCTATCACCAAGCGCTAAGCAAAGCAGCGGCACTGAACGGCAAATTGCGCAATGACCTGAAACAACCTGTCAGCTTCCAAGCCATCGCTTCGGTACCGTGCTTTGAATTGTGGCTGTTATTACATTTCGAAGACATACTTGCCCCATTGCACCGCGACATCGTTTATCAGCGACTACGTCAATACCTGCTTGATTATGACAAAGGCCGGGCCGGTTACTATCAACAAACTTGCAACTATTCCCATGCGGCCACCCAACGTGCCGAACAACTTGCTCAACTTACCAATGCCCACAACGGCGTTGAGCCTTACACCGACATGCACCGTTTGGTGACCTTTCTCACCACGCTAAAAACCTAATGAAACAAGCAG
>CAIVGC010000454.1 GCA_903905335.1 uncultured Methylococcaceae bacterium | reverse complement strand
GTTGCCCCGAGGTTGCCCCGAAATATTTTAGGCAAAAAAAAGCCCTAGATTTAATTCTAAGGCTTTGATTTATTTGGCTCCCCCGGACGGGCTCGAACCGCCGACCTAGTGATTAACAGTCACCCGCTCTACCAACTGAGCTACAGGGGAATAAACTTTTTTAATAATGGTGCGCCCAGAGAGATTTGAACTCCCGACCGATCGGTTCGTAGCCGATTACTCTATCCAGCTGAGCTATGGGCGCTTTATTAAGCTCGCCATTATCTTTGTTTGTTAAGGTTGTGTCAACCTCAAAGTTAAAAAATAATGGATTTTAAATGGTGGCGGAGAGAGAGGGGTTCGAACCCTCGATGGGAGTTAAAGCCCATACTCCCTTAGCAGGGGAGCGCCTTCAGCCTCTCGGCCATCTCTCCTAAATTGTTTACTCTTCAATACTAGTTGAACTTCCAGTCTCAGCTTGCTCTTTTCTGATTCTTTCGTAAATTTCTTCTCTGTGTACAGATACATCTTTAGGTGCATTAACACCTATACGAACTTGGTTTCCCTTCACTCCAAGAACAGTGACAGTTACTTCATCACCAATCATTAAAGTTTCCCCTACTCGACGAGTCAATATAAGCATGGTCTCTCCCTAATCGTATATTAAAAACGCATTTCTGTTAAACAGCATCCAACTTAGGAGCACATGATAACATTTTTTTTAAATAAGAAAAGTTAAAACGCTAATGATTGTTAAAATAGCAGTATGTAATGATAGCTCCATTATCAAGTTGGTGCTCTTCGCTCAACATATATTAAGTTACGTGATGCTCAACTTTAAATGAGTTGAAGACAAGGCCCCGACTCCAGTAGAGTTGTTCTATCAAAAAGCAACTTTATGAAGGAGAAGGGCCATGTCAGTAGAAGACTTTATCATTATGTTTATTGCTGTGTAGAAGATACTTGCCGAACAATCGTCGACCAACCGCTAAGAAATCGAGGTTTTATGCCCAAGCTGAGCGATGCCGAAGTCATTACGATGGAGATCGTAGGTGAATTCATGGGCAAAGACCAAGACAAAGACAAAGACAAAGGTATCTAGCGCTATTTTCGTAATCATTGGCATGACTGGTTTCCTCACTTGGGGTCGCGTGCCAATTTTGCCAAGCAAAGCGCCAATTTATGGGATCTGAAAAGGCGCATACAGGATCACATTGCGTGGCAACTAGGGGCGCTGGAGGATACGATCCACTTGGTTGACGGCTTTCCGATGCCGGTCGGTAAGTATGCTCGAGCATCCGGCAGTCGTTGTTTTAAGGGTGAAGCAGGATTCAGCTATTGCGCCGCGAAAGATGAGAAATATTATGGCTTTGAAGGGCATGTGCTGATCAGTTTCGAAGGCATCATCTGTGGCTACACTTTTACCGCCGCGAATGTGGACGAACGGGATGTGCTGCCGGAGATGGCCGCCGGTCTGCACGGCTTGCTAATGGTGGATAAAGGCTACATTCGTTCCAGCCTAAAGCAAGAATTGGAACAACAAGGTATTGATTTGCAAGTTCCTGTACGAAAAAACATGCAAGACATAAGATCAAAGGCGTTTGTCAGCCTGTTCATGTCTAACAGACGCTTAGTCGAATCCGTCATTGGGTAATTAGCCGAACGGTTTCATATTGAAAAAGTGAGGGCTCGCGACACTTGGCATTTGGCTAACCGTTTTATCCGTAAACTGCTTGCCCACACTATGGGCTGCTTCTTGGGAAGGCTGATGGGCAACCCGACTTTGCTTTTTGAGTCATTGGTTGAAATTTAAAAGTTGCGCATCGCGTATTAAGTTATAAGTTTATGGGCTTTTTCGGTCTATTTTTTTGTTTATCCAATGCTTAATTTGGCGATAAACTATCGGTACCATAATGTTTGATTGTAGTATTAGCAAAGTTGTTTTTTGATATATCATTGTTTTTAATCCGATAAGTATGGGCTTAATGACAGCAAGATTAACCGCTCGATCTTTTACTTTGCCGATTTTACAGAGCCAACGTAGTAAGCCACTCACATAAAGCACGAATAAACTGATCCCACTAAAAAACCAGGCTAAGCGGCCTTTAGCGTTTAAGGATTCGCCGGTATGTAAAGGCCAGGCCCAGGTGGTAAAAACTTCACTACTTGAAAAATTATTTGGATTTCTCACTTCTTTGATTTGTCCGCTCCAGCGATCTACCCAAACGGTGGTGTAGGGGTGTCGGTGATTGATTTCGCCAATTTGCCTGATATTGATGCGATAGATGCCTGTATCGCCTGTAGGTGTAGTTACGCGTCTGAGTTCTGCTTTGGGAAAGGCGCTTTGGGCGATAAACCAAGCGGAGGATAAGCCGGTAGGGTTATTATTTGGTATGGCGGTGCTAGTAATATTTCGCCCCGTTTCGCCATGTCCCATGTCAGAAGTGCTTGCTAAGGTTTCTAGGATGATAGGATAACTGAGCAATAGGCCATACCATAAGGGGTGGCGCGCTGAACAGTCCTATTAAGCGATGTAAGTCGAAAGCCAGCCACATCATGCCGGATTGATGGCGTAGTTTAAACGTTTTCGATAAAGCTTTAAGGCCTGGCCACCATAAATACAGTCCGGTGACGCAAGATATCAATAACAACACACCTAATAAACCTACGGTGTTCCAGCCAAAACGATCTAACTTTAAATGGGTATGCAAATCAAGCATCCCAGTGGTGGCGGTTTGCCCCCAAAAACGATTGGCAACGACTTCGCTGGTGTAAGGATTGACCGATACCATCAGCGGCGCATAAAGCTCGAAAAAAGTCTCAGTCGGTTTGTCGTACCAGACGGTCGCCATGCTATGCGCTGAGCGCGGCATTTCTAAAGTCCAGGCACCGTATCGCTTAGGGTGGGCCGTTTTGACTGCGGCCATGATTTTATCGAGTGATTGGTAACTGCCTTGAGGTTGTTCAATGACCAACTGTGGATTTAGCAATTCATCCAGTTCTTCACGATACATGCTAAGGCTGCCGGTAAGTCCCATGAGAGCGAAAAGAAAGCCTACGCTGAGTGCAAGATAAAGATGGGCCTTAAGCCATGTGGCTCGTTGTAGTGTGCGTAGTTTGAGGAGTGGCATGGTTTAGATGGGGTGAGCTAATGATTTTATTGATGCGGTAGCTTGATGTGCCGGATTAAAGTTATCAACCACCATCATTAAAGTTATTGGGTAACCAGCCATTCTCTACGCAGTCTTTAAAACTCCAGCCTGGCATGGTTTCGGTTTTATAGCTCCAAAAGAACCAACCTAGATATTTTTCAAAGGTGAGTAGTTGGGCGGCGGCATAGCCACGAAAAGCAAGGTTAGTTTGGAATTTATCCATGACTTTAGTAGGATAATTAAAAGAGCCTTTAGGCCACGCTAATTCACTACGATAGTCCATGCCCAAACTCCATTCGCCTACATAAGTCGCATGGTTGAATTCGGTAATGATATCGTTGGCTTCGTGCTGCCAATCGATGACGGCATCGCGTATATGATCGTAAATATTGGCATCTTGTTCCGCACGACCAAAGCATTGGTAGCGATGTATGTCTAAAATAATATTCGAATAGTCAGGTTCGCAAAGGAAGTTATTGTAATCTCTAAAGGAGCGAAAACCATCATGAAAAACCACTGCGACTTTTTCTGCTGGGCAATATTTTCGAATACGTAGGTAGGCATCTCTGGTGTATTGCTTTAAGAGTGCAGTATCGAGTGTGCTGTGAGGTTCGTTTAATACTTCGATGGCATGTAGAGCAGGGCGGCCATGATAACGTTCAGACAAGCGTTCAAGTATATTGAGCGAATGTTCAATATAAGCGGGCTTAGTGTGCCATTCGCAGACATTTAGGATGCCACCGTTGTCGAAACCATTTTGGCAGCCGGGTGCGGCATGTAAGTCGAGGACTATGACTAAGCCAAGGTCTTCGGCCCAATCAAACGCTTTATCAAGTATGGCCAAGCCGCCTTCGACATAAGGATGTAAAGAGCTGCCGTAAGCAGGGTGGTAAGGATAATCAGGGCCGAACAACCAATGGCCTATAGGAATCCGTACGGCATTAATGCCAATATTGGCCAGCCAAGCAAAGTCTGTACGAGTAATGAACTGTTGCCAATGACTATGTAGTGCGGGCGTAGATTTTGTGCCTAGTTCTACGCAGTATGAGGTTTCGTCTTCGGCCTTAAGGCCCGCAAATAAACTGGGAGTCATCCATTTCTCCAATACTAGCCAACCGCCGAGGTTAACACCTCGAAGTTTTCTAGGTGGTTGGTGTTTGGGGCTTATCATAATAATGAGAGTTTATAAGGTGATTGTTTTGTGATGAAAATCCGCAACTTTTGCTTGATGGCTGATGGTTAATATTGCGGCATCGGGCAGTTGTTGGCAGATCAAACGGAACATCGCGACTTCGTCTTCAGCGCTTAGCGAATTAAAGGCTTCTTCTAAGAGTACCCATTTTGGTTTATAGAGTAGCAGTCTAACTAAACCTAAGCGTTGTTGCTGTTCCGGATTTAGTGTGGTTTCCCAGTTATCAGATTGTTCCAGTTGATCTAACAATTGAGTTAGTCCGGTTAGCCTTAGCGCTGCTAGAATTGAATCTACGCTGAAGGTTTCACAGGGCGAAGGATAGCAAATAGTGGCATGGAGTGTGCCGTCAGGTAAATAGGGGCGAGGTGGCATGAAGAACATGGGTTCGCTATCGGGTAATTCGATGCAGCCCGATCCCCAAGGCCAGAGTCCGGCAATGGCTTTAAATAATCTAGCGCCTGTAAAGGCATCGCCAGTAATCAGTACTCGATCACCTAGATTAATTTCGGCATTAACATTGCATAAAATAACTCCACCATCGAGTTTGGAAAGGCATAGATTTTTTAAGCGTAGTATAGACTGATCGGGCTTTACTAATAATATACGCTGGGGGTCAGGGCGAGCAATTTCTTGCTCTAAGTCATTCAATGCTTTTACTAAAGCCAATACGCGCTCTACTGAGGCTCTCCACTGAGCAATGCCGGCCATATTGTTGACTGGCCATGAGATAGCGGTAGATAGTTGTTGAAAGGCTTGTGCTGATTGCATTAATGCGCCTAGCGTAATGCTGCCTAAAATAAAGCGAGGTGCAGCAGCTAAGATGGGGAGTGCCATTGATAAAACCGAATAACCGGAATTGAATAGTAGAATATTGGCAAAGGCATGGCTTTGTCGATTATAAATTTCGGTAATGGAAAAAAATAGATGGTTAAATCGTCTTTGCTCATTTAATTCAGCATGAATGAGTGCAATGGCTTGAGAGTTTTCTCTAGCCTTTACTAGGCCGAAGCGAAAATTGGCTTCAGCTGATTGCATGATATTGGTAGTGGTTGTTAAAGGCTTTCCTGCCCACCAGCCGAACAT
>CAIVGC010000453.1 GCA_903905335.1 uncultured Methylococcaceae bacterium | reverse complement strand
GTAAAGATAATATTCCATTTGCAGAAATGAAAGAATTTATGCGCGGTTTACTCGATAACAAAAAAAATTCGCCAGCTAAATATTGATCAATTGCCATTAATTCCTAATCGCTGCAATGCCTCTAATGCCTGCAAACGCTCAGGCGTACCTATGTCCATCCAAAATCCCGGAAACTGTTGCCCAGTTACTCGACCAGAAGCAATAGCGCTTCTCAATAAGGGCCCTAATTTACGACTGCCGGCGGCAAACCCTTTAAACAAATCAGGATGATAAAGACCAATACCGCTAAAAGTGAGTTGCTCTGAGCTGTATTCACACACCCTACCCACTTCATCAAGACCAAAATCACCATGTGGATGATGGGCTGGATTCGCTATGAGTACTAAATGCCCTAAATCAGGTGTCAGGTCTTTAAGTTGGGTGTATGGAAAATCAGTTGCGATATCTGCATTAACCACTAAAAACACGTGCTCCCCCAATAAAGGTAAAGCATTGATAATGCCACCAGCCGTTTCTAAACCCAACTCACCTTCAGGCGAATACTGAAGAGTGGCACCATAACGTTGACCATCACCTAAATATTCAACAATCTGTTGCCCAAGATAAGCGTGATTAATCACAATTTCGGTAAAACCTGCAGCCACTAATTGATTGATAGTATGTTCAATCAGGGCACGGCCCGCAACCTTAAGTAAAGGTTTGGGCGTATGATCTGTTAATGAACGCATTCTCTTGCCGCGACCTGCAGCCAAGATCATAGCTTTCATAATGAATACCCCTGCTTGAATACCTCATAAACTGGCGCCACTTGCTCTTCCAAGAACACTGAGAAACTTGACAACTCTGGGTAATCCGCACAAACAGATATTACATAAGCTAAAGTACGCGGAATATCCTTTAGGTAGCTTGATTTGCCATCTCTCAAGTGTAATCTTGAAAAAATACCGATAGCTTTAAGATGCCGCTGCAAACCCATTAAGTCAAACCAGCGTTTAAATTGCTCTGGGGTCACGGTAATTAATTTTAACGCAATTAAGCGCTGATAATATTCGCTACGCCACTGTTCAATGAGTTCGGGTGACCAAGTGATATAACAATCCCGCAATAGTGACACTAGATCGTATGTAATAGGGCCAATAACCGCATCTTGAAAATCAATAATACCTGGCGAATCATTCGTCAAAAACATTAAGTTACGCGAGTGATAATCTCGATGTACACATACTTTCGGTTGCTCTAAAGCCGAACTAATAAGCAGATCACACAGATTGTTCCATATTTCAGCAGGAACAGGCGTATCTAGACTTTCATGCAAAAACCAATCTTCGAAAACACCTAGCTCTCGTTGCAGCAATGCTTCGTTATAAAACGGCAAGCCACAATATTCAATAGCAATTTCTGATTGCATTAACAACAAGGCATCAAAGGCACTCCAATATAAAGTATTGGCATTTTCTACAGTTAATTCATCTAAGAAACACTGCGAACCAAAATCTTCGAGCAGTAAAAAACCCTCTGCAGTGTTTTTTTGAAAAATAATTGGTACATTGAAATTGATTCCAGCTAATATTCCTGCAACTCGAATAAAAACGTCGGTATTTTCTTTATCCGGAGGCGCATCCATGACTACAAAAGAGCCTTCAGGGGTTTTAATTCTGAAATAGCGTCTAAAACTAGCATCGCTAGAAGCTAATTCAAAGGCATCAACGATCATTAATAAGTCATTTTCTAGCCAATCGAGTAGTGATATTGCTCTTAAATCATCGAACATCGTTATATTTGATTTAGTTTAGTTATAATGCTGGGCTTAATTAAGGTAAAATGTCACGTTAGCATTCTATTCGATTTACCTTCTCTAACGCCACTAAACTTAATGCCGCCTATGCTTCGCCGTTTATTCTTGGTATTTTTACCATCTCTAGTCGCATCAATCAGCCATGCCAACGAGGCCTCGTGGAATTGCGAGCAAAATAAAGACAGCAAAGAATGGGTCTGTGTAGGTGAAAAAAAAAACCCTACTAAGATTGATTCCACGCCCGCACAGGTGAAACCTGAGCTCGCTAAAACTCCTGCGACCAGCCTCCCCCCTATAGGCGACATCTATCCGGTAAAAGCAGCGGTTACTGAACCCGTAAAACCAGTGGTTACTGAGCCCGTAAAATCAACAAACATAGAGCCCGTTCCCAATATTCATCCAATAAGCCCAGAGCCAATTATCAATCGTCAACCTGAACTTATTGTTGCAAAACCATCCTACCCAGCTACGGTTGCTCCATCACCAGATCAGGTTAAACCAGTTATTTCTAGTAAGCCCAACATAACAAAAACACCTGAAACTCAGCCCCAGCAATTTGCCATAACAAGCAACCAAGGCCAACGTTCAGGCTGGAAATGTGGGTCTAGCACAAAGAAAGCTAATTGGAATTGCCAGCCCATCGAATCAGAAGCGAACCCTACGATACCAGATCATTCTGTCAATCCTGTTGCTGTCAGCGCTGAAGTTATTCACAATACTGAACCTGAAACTTACGAAAAGCCCATGATGAGCTTATTAGATCCAGCATTTAATCATCAGCAAGAAAAAATCTTTAGCACACTAACATCACAACTTCCTTACGATCCCTGGGAGTTTTGTGGCGCAGCAACTAGAAAAAAACGAAACTTTATTTCCTCTGCTAATCTACGTGAAACAACACCCTTAGAAGTCAGATCCAATTTTGCTGAAATTTTTGACAATGAAATTAGCGATTATTCGGGAAATGTTTTCATAGATCGTGCCGATCAACACTCTATTTCACATATAGCCAATTATGATAATGTTTCAGATGTCATGAATTTACAAGGCGATGTCTATTATCATGAAGACACACTGGCCTTACATACTGAAGCAGCTACTATTAACCTAGCCAATGATCAGGCAAAACTTAGAGATGTAGAATTTATTTCGCCAACGACTCCATTAAGAGGCTGGGCAAAATCCTATTTCCGCAAAAGCAAAACCTTATCCGACTATACCGACGTAGCCTATACCACCTGCCGTCCAGGCAATCAGGACTGGGTCATACACGCATCAGAATTAGAAATGGATAAAGTAACTGGGCAAGGCACCACTAAAAACACTTGGATTGAGTTCAAAGGTACACCGGTATTTTATACACCGTACCTGACTTTCCCTATCGATGATAGACGAACCTCTGGTTTTCTTTCACCTTCATTTGGCACCAGTCGCTACAGTGGCGCTATTTTAGCAGCCCCCTATTATTGGAATATTGCTCCTAATTATGATGCTACGTTAATGCCTAGAGAATTAAGTGCCAGAGGCCCATTAATGGCAGGTCAATTTCGCTATTTAACCGAACAATCCTCAGGTAAAGCGGGTGCAGAATTCATGCCTTATGATAGCCAACTTAATACTTCAAGGTATTTTCTATCATTGCAAAATAGCACAGTCATTAATCCATCACTGAGCTCAAAGATGGATTTAAACTTAGTTTCAGATCCGACTTATATTGCTACCACAGGTACTGCATTAAGCTTTACTAACTACAATTACTTAAGAAGCTACGCCAACGTAAATTATAATAAATACGGTTTTAATTTTATTGCTGCAGCAGATAGTTACCAATCTATAAATGCAGCAGCACCAGATACCTCACTACCCTATAGAAGATTGCCGCAGTTTAATCTTAATTATGCTCATGACTTTAGTGGCTTACCGCTACATACTGAAATGCAAAATGAGTTTGTAGATTTCCAACACACTAATAATCTCGTTGAAGGCCAGCGTATTAATACACGCCCCTCTATTAGTATGCCATTACAAACCGCAAGTAGTTTTTTTACGCCTAAACTTTCTTTACAACACACGAACTACTCTTTAGCTAATGGCGCACCGAACACACCCGGAAGCATTTCCAGAACCGTGCCTATTTTCTCTGCCGATAGCGGAACGTATTTAGAACGAAATATTCAAATAGCCGACACATCATTTTTGCATACATTGGAGCCTAGGTTATTTTATTTATATGTTCCTTATACTAATCAAAATAGCTTTACCAATCAGACTGATACTAATGTGCTTAATCCTGTTTTTGATAGTGCATTATACGATTTTCAGTACAATACCATGTTCAGAGAAAACAGCTTTAGTGGCACTGATCGCATACAAGACGCCAACCAAATCACCGCAGCTATTACTTCTCGCCTAGTTGACGATAAATCTGGATTAGAGCGTCTCAAATTAAATGTCGGGGAAATTTTCTATTTTCGTGATCGCCTAGTCAGCCTACCATACCCACTTGCTAATGGCACAACCATTTACAATATGGGTGCATCTACAGATGCTGAATCTAATTTAGTGACCGAACTATCTAGCGAACTTACTAAGCAAATATCAGTTAACACCGGAGCACAATGGAGCCCTATACGAAATGATATTGAAAGAATCAAAGCCAACATCCATTTTAGAAATCAAAGTAATGAGCTATTTAACATCGGCTATATTTATAGAAAAAACCCTTTAATTCCCGATGGCAGTAACAATATCACCACAGGCGATACCTCATTCCGTTGGCCTATCGCCAAAGACTGGCACTTATTAGGGCGAATGCAATATTCATTGCTCTATAGCGAGATCCAAGATAGTTTCATAGGCGTAGAAAAAGAAAACTGTTGCTGGCGCTTTCGTTTATTTGCTAGGCATTACATGAACAACGTAACAATTGTCAATAATCAAGCCGTAGTAGCAACTACTGGCACGACCGTACCTGGATCTAGCCAGGATGGCTTGTTCTTTCAAATAGAACTTAAAGGCTTAACAGGCTTTGGTGATGATGTAGATCAGTTCTTACAAAAAAGTATTTATGGTTTCCGGACAACTCAAAAATGATTAATCACGACACGATGAAAAAAACCCTAGTGTCTTTACTATTAGGCACACTATTATTCAGTTACTTTTCTGCACAGGCTGAAGTACTAGGCAAAATCGCCGCTGTTGTAGAAGAGGACATTATTCTCGAACAAGAACTTGATAAAGAAACGGCAACCATCTCGCAAAGAATAAGAGCTAGCAATACACCAACACCTCCAGAAGCAGTACTTCGTAAACAAGTACTAGAAAAAATGATCATGGATAAATTACAAAGGCAATTAGCAGAAAAAGCCGGTATTACTGTAAGCGAAGATCAAATTGCGAATTCAGCAGCTGATATTGCTCAAAGAAATAATATGACGCTAGAACAATTTAGGGCGGAACTAGAAAAACAAGGCATGCCCTATAAGACTTTTTTAGATAATATGCGCAATGAAATTATCATTAATCAATTACGTAGCAGAGAAATTGGTGGGCGTATTAAAGTGACTGACCGTGAAGTCGATCATTTTATAGAAACACAGGGGAAATCAGGAGCAGAAAATGTGCAATATCATTTAGGCCATATTCTGATAGCTCTTAAAGAAGGCGCTTCAGCATCTGAAATACAAAAAGCCGAAGCTAAAGCCGACCACCTAGTCAAAACCTTACGCGCAGGGCAAAGCTTTACTGAAGCAGCCATGAGTGAGTCAGAAGACGATAACGCTCTAAAAGGTGGCGACCTAGGTTGGCGCACCATTAATGATGTCCCCACCTTATTTGCTAATAAGGTCAGTCAAATGCAAGCTGATGAGGTTTCTGACCCTATACGCAGCCCTAGCGGATTTCATATACTTAAAATGTTAGAAATTAAAGGCTTAGATAGCCACGTTACTACTCAAACTAAGGTTCGACACATTTTAATTAAAACTAATGAACTAATCGATGATAGCGAAGCCAAAAATCGTCTATTAGCTTTACGAGAGCGTATTGTTGATGGTGATGACTTTGCCAAACTAGCACGCGCCAATTCAGACGATAAAGGCTCTGCCATCAAAGGTGGCTCACTCGAATGGGTTAATCCTGGTGATTTAGTTAAACCTTTTGAAGAGACAATGAATAAACTTGTCATTAATGAATTAAGCGAGCCTATACAAACACAATTTGGCTGGCATTTAATTCAAGTACTAGACCGTAAAGCCAAAGATGATAGTGAAGAGCATAAAAAAAACATGATCCGTGATGCTATACGTAAACGTAAAATTGAAGAAGAAACCGAACTTTGGATGCGCAGACTAAGAGATGAAGGTTTTGTAGAAATATATCCATAACTGGATAAACGACCCAACTAAAAGCCAAACTATAAACAGGAAACAGTCGTTGAAAACTCAATTACAACAAATTTTAAGCGGCACTAATTTAGAGGCTAATCGTGCTTTAATCCAAACACTTTGCACTGAACTAGGCATTGATAGCCTAACCTGTGCAGCAGCCATACTTACATTAATACCAGCTCATGAAAAAACTAAACAAGAGCCACTACCCAGTCTTCAAGCACATCCAATACCGAGACTAACTACAGTAACTACTGACATAAAAATGATTCGTTATCGGCTGGATGTTGGTAGTGAGCAACAGATTACTGCCGATCAAATTAGAAAGCTATTGATTGAAGAATCTGGCGTAGACAAGAACAATATCAATAATATTCATATTCATAGCTTATATACACTCCTAGAATTACCCGACCAAATGCCCCCCGATATATTTCTACATTTAAAAACAGTAGAAATAAATCATCATAAACTTGATATTAGACGCGTAAAAGCCAATAACAAAAGACGCGGCAATAACTATATCCGTAGGGGACGTAAGCGTGAAAGCAATCCTAATAATGATCCAGAAACCAAACCTGACGCTCACTAAGCTATCAATAAGATAATGCTTCCATCACTTTTACACGCCACTAATACTGAGCAATCACACCCAATATTAGGTTGGCGCGAATGGGTAACATTACCCGAACTTAATATTAACCACATTAAAGCCAAAATAGACACAGGCGCTAGATCTTCGGCTTTACACGCCTTTGCTATAGAACCCTATCGCAAAGCAGGTCAACGTTGGGTTATGTTTGCCATACATCCCCAGCAAAATAATACTGATATTGTGATTGAATGCCATGCGCCCATTAAAGATAGACGCATGGTATCTGACTCTGGTGGCCATAAACAGCGCCGCTATGTGATAGAAACGTCGATATTACTCGGTTCAGACATTATTACCGCTGAAATGACTCTCACTAATCGAGATAGCATGTTGTTTCGTATGTTAATAGGTCGCACCACTCTCAATGATCGTTTTTTGATTAATCCTAGTGCGTCCTATTGCCAGGGAAAACCCAACCATCATCCGTCTTAAATAAATGACAGTCATCTCTTTGGAAACGAAGTATGCCTAAGCATACTTCGTCCGCACTCTAGCAATCTTATCTTTTAAAACTAATTTACTCATCGCTGGCAGTACTGGATTAATAGATATTTTGTTCTTCTGATAAAGAATGATATAGCGTTTCAACCATGTGTATGGCGTTATCAACACCTAAGCCCAATAACAAAGGCAAAACGATGATGTTGGCGTAATTGATTGG
>CAIVGC010000452.1 GCA_903905335.1 uncultured Methylococcaceae bacterium | reverse complement strand
TTATAAGGAATTCGTCATGTTAGAACAGTACCGAAAACATATTGAAGAACGCGCTGCCGAGGGTGTAGTACCTAAACCCATAAACGCTCAGCAAATGGCTACTTTGGTTGAATTAATTAAACAACCACCTGCTGGCGAAGAAGAATTTGTTTTAAACCTGTTAGCTAATCGCGTTCCAGCAGGTGTTGATGAAGCCGCCTATATAAAAGCAGGTTTTTTATCAGCTATTGCAAATGGCACTGAAAACTCACCTATATTAACCGCATCAGATGCCACTGAATTATTAGGCACTATGCTAGGTGGTTACAACATCGCGCCTTTAATCACATTACTTGATAATCCTACTTTAGCGCTGATTGCTGCAAAAGCCTTATCTCATACTTTGCTGATATTTGATGCTTTTCATGATATCCAAGAAAAAGCTCAAGCCGGCAATACTTATGCGCAACAAATAATCCAATCTTGGGCAGATGCCGAATGGTTTACCAGTAAACCAGCAGTGCCAGAAAAAATGACAGTCAGTGTATTTAAAGTCACTGGCGAAACAAATACTGATGACTTATCTCCTGCTCCAGACGCTTGGTCCAGACCCGATATTCCCCTACATGCAAAAGCGATGTTAAAAATGCCACGAGCCGGCATTACTCAAGCTGAGCAACAAATTGAAGATTTACAACAGCACGGTTTTCCAGTGGCCTATGTTGGTGATGTAGTCGGCACCGGTTCATCACGTAAATCTGCCACCAATTCCGTACTATGGTATATCGGCAATGACATTCCTTTTATACCAAACAAACGCGATGGCGGTGTTTGTATAGGCGGAAAAATTGCGCCTATTTTCTTTAATACCATGGAAGATTCTGGCGCCCTGCCCTTTGAATGTGATGTATCACAATTGGCAATGGGCGACATTATCGATATTTATGTCTATGAAGGTGTTATTAAACGCCATGACAGCGATGAACTCATCTGCGACTTTTCATTAAAAACTGACGTACTCTTAGATGAAGTACGTGCAGGCGGCCGTATCCCTCTCATTATTGGTAGAGGTCTCACTGAACGTGCTAGAAAATATTTAGGCCTTAATGCTTCAACTGTATTTTCATGTGCAGTAGACTTACAAGACAGCGGCAAAGGCTATACGCTTGCGCAAAAAATTGTCGGTAAAGCTTGTGGCGTAGCGGGGATTCGTCCTAATACTTATTGCGAACCGCACATGAGTACTGTCGGCTCGCAAGATACCACGGGGCCTATGACCCGTGATGAACTCAAAGATTTAGCTTGCTTAGGTTTTTCTGCTGATTTAGTTTTACAATCTTTTTGTCATACTGCAGCCTATCCTAAGCCTATTGATATCGACATGCAGCACACCTTGCCAGATTTTATTATGAATCGTGGCGGCGTTTCCTTACGTCCGGGCGATGGCATCATACATTCATGGCTAAACCGCATGTTATTGCCCGACACCGTAGGTACCGGTGGTGATTCACACACCCGTTTTCCTTTAGGGATTTCTTTTCCAGCAGGCTCAGGTTTAGTCGCCTTTGCCGCAGCGACCGGCGTTATGCCCTTGGATATGCCTGAATCGGTATTAGTGCGTTTTACTGGTGAAATGCAGCCGGGTATCACTCTAAGAGATATGGTTAATGCCATTCCTTATGTTGCCCTACAACGTGGATTATTAACCTTAGATAAATCAGGCAAAAAGAACGTATTTTCAGGACGCATACTCGAAATCGAAGGTTTACCCGATTTAAAAGTTGAACAAGCTTTTGAATTATCAGATGCCTCAGCAGAACGCTCAGCCGGTGGCTGTTCGATACACTTAAATGAAGCGCCTATACGCGAATACCTTAACTCTAACATTAGCCTATTAAAATGGATGATTAAAGAAGGCTATGGCGATGTGCGCACCCTCACCCGTCGTATAACTAGCATGGAGCAATGGCTAGCTAATCCAGTCTTGTTAACAGCCGATGCTGATGCCGAGTATTTTGAAATCATTGAAATTAATATGAATGATATCAAAGAACCACTATTGGCCTGCCCTAACGATCCTGATGATGTCAAAACCCTATCTGATGTGGCTGGCACTAAAATAGATGAAGTTTTCTTAGGCTCTTGCATGACTAATATTGGCCATTTTCGTGCAGCAGGCAAACTATTAGAGCAACAACAAGGCGAACTCCCAACACGGTTATGGGTCGCGCCACCGACTAAAATGGATCAAAGCCAATTAACAGAAGAGGGATATTACGAAACCTTTACTAAAGTAGGTGCCAGAACTGAAATACCCGGTTGTTCATTATGTATGGGTAATCAGGCGCGAGTGGCAGAAAAATCAACAGTCGTATCTACTTCGACGCGTAATTTTCCTAATCGTTTAGGTAATGGGGCCAACGTCTATTTATCGTCTGCCGAACTGGCAGCTGTGTGTTCCATTCTGGGTAAGATTCCGACTTTTTCTGAATACATGCATTATGCCGAGCAAATCAGTGCAAGTTCAGAAGATTCTTATCGTTATTTAAATTTCAATAAGATGGCTGCTTATCAATAATTGCGTTGCTTAGCTGTCATCGCTATCCATAGTGTTTCAAAGTACGTCATTCCGGCATGGACTGCCGGAATCTAGGCTATATGGACGTATAAAGATTAACTTTGATAAGTAGCGGTTGGGCTGCGTGCTTTTCGCAACCCAACATTGCTATTATAAACAGCGAAAGCTATCCGCTACTTAGCTCTACCGGTATAAGTTCATGGCAGAAAAACTACAGCCATTTAAAAAATCATTAGCGTATCCCAATCGGACCATGGTTTATTTACATAGCCAAATTGAGCAACAACAGCGTATCTTGAAACAGATTAAAGCGGCATTACCCGATGAACTGGCCAAACAAACTAAACATTGCCTGATAAAAGATCATAAATTACTGGTCTATACCGGCTCAGCCATTTGGGCCTCTCAATTACGTTTTTATAATACCGCTATATTAGCGTCTATCCAGACCTTAGTTAAATTCCCCATAGATAAC